>JANPAD010000094.1:0-2613 GCA_031429735.1 Bdellovibrio sp.
AGCTCTTGCAGAGATTTCAAAAGCATATCAAACAACATATGCAAGTCGGCGTAAGACACGTTCATGATTTTCAGAATCAATTGTGAAATTTCATCTTCAGGCAAATCAATGAGGTCAGTAGCGGTGTTATCCACTTTCAAAAGCAGGCTATGGCGTACAAGTTTCGTTAAGTCTTCTAAGAACAATGCAGGGTTTTGACCCGACAGACTTAGTTTTTCAAGATGTGAAACCATATCCTGGGCGCGGCGGCTCAGTAATGTGTCGAAAACTTCAAATACCAGTGTGCGTTCAGTTAGGCCCAGCACTTGGCTGACTTGCGCTTCGCTTAAATCGCCATTGGTAAAACTGATCACTTGATCCAGAAGGCTTAAGCTATCGCGCATTGAACCTTCGCCCTGTTTGGCAATGAGCCATAAAGCCGGCGCATCGGCTTTAATCTTTTCAAGATCACAGATTTTTCGTAAGTAATCAGCGACCTGCTTTAATGGAATACGTCTGAAATCAAATCGCTGACAACGTGACAAAATGGTTTGCGGAATTTTATGAACTTCAGTTGTGGCTAACATAAAAACAACGTGAGCCGGCGGTTCTTCTAACGTCTTCAGCAGCGCATTGAAGGCACTGGTCGACAACATGTGAACTTCATCGATAATAAAAACTTTATATTTGCCAGACGAAGGCGCAAACATGACGTTGTCGCGCAAGTCACGAATGGCATCAACACCGTTGTTCGAGGCTCCATCAATTTCGATCACGTCAATTGAACGGCCGGTTGAAATTTCAATACAGTTGCTGCAAACGTTGCACGGGGTAAAGTTTTGCAATTGCGTACAGCGCAGAGTTTTAGCCAAGATGCGCGCCGAAGAGGTTTTGCCCGTTCCGCGCAGACCTGTGAAAAGCAAAGCGTGTGGTAAGCGGTCATTTTTAAGTGCGTTCGTAATTGTCTGCGTAATATGATTCTGTCCGACCATTTGGTCGAAAGATTGCGGACGGTATTTACGTGCGATCACTTGATAAGACAAAAAATTCCCCTCGAGCTTTTTGTTAGTTTCATCATTCAGAAAAAAACAAAAAAAGGGCTGAGCACCCCACATCGCAAAGCCTGCTTAACACCGTTGCTTCCTTCCGGACCTAGCGGAATTCATAAACAGGTCAATCGTGTGGGACCCAGCCATCATTGGGTTTATATGATAGAGGGGGTTTAATAAAGATAACTGCGGCGTAGAAGCACGCGCGTTACTTTTTTAAGCTCAAACTCGGCGCAAAAAAAGACTTACTGTCTAAAAAGTGAATAGGTCAAAAAGCCACCAGACTGTCTCAAAACAAGACAATCATGTCAAAAATGCGCTTATAGTTATTATAAGCGTTTTAAGCGGACAAAATGGCCTTGGCCCTTTTTTTGGATGTGTCTTCGGTATCAAGGAGACTTTTTTTATGAAACGTATGTCTAAATCGTTATTATGTGGTGTGATCGCGACCAGCTTTTTACTGATGAACTGTCAAAAAGCGCCGAATCGCCCGGTAACCGCAGATAAAGGTGCTCCGAATGGTAACGCGGCTTCATCAGATGATATGGGCAATTGTTCTGATGACATCGTAAAGTTAATTCAAGATCAAGGCGCAGCCATTAAAGCTATGGATGGTCTTAGTAAAAATTTGACGGCATTAAAAGCTACAACGCCTATGACTCCTGAAGTGCAAACTCAGATTGATGCTTTGAAATTGCAAATTGAAACAAAAGCTAACGAACTTGATACTTTAACTAAAGGTATGACAGCAAAAATTCGAGCGATTAAAGTCGGCGACCAAGCCGGTATCGGTTGTAATGAAGTTAAAATGGTTGACGGTAAGCCCGGCAAACCTGCGCCGCATAAAATTTCAGAATTAATTGAAGATCAAAGACGAAGTGCAAAGCACGCCTCGACTGCAGTCGGTAAACGTTTGGCAGGTTCGCCTGAGCCTCGCGTGGAAGAAGCCGGAATTCTTGTTTTGGGTGATAAATTAGCTGAAGCCTTCTCTGATGATAAAAATGTTTCTGATATTTCAAAAAATAAAATCGGTCTTAAGTTTATTCAAGATGGCGCTTTAAAAGACAGTGCTAACGATGGTTCTGAATATAAAAAAGCAGCCGAAGATAAGGCAAAAGCTTCTTGCTTAATTACAACTGGAAACAGTGCAGCCGGCGTAGAAGCGGGCGCTGAAGCTACAGTAACAGCTGTTGCTCCACTATCTGATGCGGCTTCAAAACGTAATCAATTACTTGTCAGTTTTTCTGTTGCGGATGATGCCTCAACTGCGGCAGCACAAAATCTAAAGATGATGTTAGGAATCACTTGTAATATCCCGGACGGCGCTGAAGACGCGGCTGCTGAAGTACGCAAAGCTTTAGGTAATTTAGTTTCTGAAAAAACGGCTCCACCAGCATCAGGTCCTGCTTCTGGCGATCCATCACTTCCGGTATCTGGCGACCCATCACTTCCGATTTCTGGTGATCCAACACTTCCGATTTCTGGTGATCCAACAACAGCGGCCGGTCGCGCAGCACAAGCTCGTCATGCAGATTTGCTAGCGGCTCAACGTGCTCAAGCCGCAAGCCAAGCCATGACAATTTTG
>JANPAD010000095.1:0-6756 GCA_031429735.1 Bdellovibrio sp.
CAACAACGCCGGTCGATGGTGTTTGTTCTCCGACTGCTTACAACGGTTGTATGCAAGGTTCTTCGGTTGATTTGGCAGATACCAGTGACACAAACTTTTGGCGCTGCGACGGTTTCAACGGCGGCGTAAGTTCTAACTGTACCTTACCGCGCGGCTCGAACCAAAGTTCTGCCAACGGCCAATGCGGACCTACAAAAAATTCATGCAACGTCGGAAACTTTGTTGATACCGCAGATAATACGACCCAATATTTATGGATTTGCCGCGGAATTTTAGGCGCAGCCGATTCTAACTGCAGTTCTACAATTATTTCAGGTTCAAACGGTGGCGCACTTTGTGGAGCCGATGTTAACAGCTGTGTTTCGTCTGCAACAATGACCGATCTTTCCGACTCTTCAACAAATTTCTTTTGGCGGTGTACAAATAGCACAGGGTTTTTCGACACCTGTTCGATTAAGCGACCAACCTGTAATTTATCAGTTCAAGCCAAAACACACGTCTCTGAAACTTACACTTATAATTTGAGCTTATCGAATGGCATTTTGCCGGCTTCGGTGAAACTGAAGTTGTACAGTTCAAGAACAAATCCGGATGGCACGGGCGCAGCCCGAGATGCCGACGGTAGTGATAGTTTTACGACCACAGTCAGCACTCCGATTGCAGTTACCGTTACGAACAACGGTGGAACCCAAGCAGGCGTTTATGACCGTTATTATACCGTCGTTGATCCTTCGAACAATGTAGAAATTTGTACAACAAACACAGTTCGTCAAGTTTTGACTGCTGCATGCAGCTTAAGTGTTTCAGGAACTTCAGTCACAACAAATGACCGTGTCACGTTCTCGGCGACATTTCCGAAGTTAGGTGAATTGCCATTGCCAAAATCGGCATTTAATATTGCTTGGTACGGCACAAAAACTGTTGATAACCAAACAACCACTGATGAACCCGGCACAAATTTAATGTCTGCTTCAGGGTTTCCTTTTACGTCGGCAACGCCGGCCATCGGCACTTACACGCGCTATTATATCGCTCGCGATAATTTCAATGCTGAGTTATGCCGATCGAACTCGGTGAGCTACACAGTGGCGGCACCACCGCCTCCACCGGTTGTGGCACCTCCGCCTGCACCCACTCCTGCTCCTGCTCCTGCGCCGGCACCGACGCCACCTCCGCCGCCGGTTGCAAGAGACTGTCAGTTCAATGGACAGCCGGTTCTGCACAACAGCAAAGTTTTGGCGTTCGCTTCAAGTCGCGTTAATTTTGGTTCGAGCTGCGCCAGTGCTGAGGTTTATCGAAATTGTAACGACGGAGTTTTAGATAACCCGACCGCGACAAACGCGACCTGCACCCCTGATACAACTGTGCAGGCTATTTCGTGCCGCGCTGTCAGCGGCATTGCAACCGGAACACAAAGTTACGAAGCCCACTGCGCTGCGAATGAAGCCATGCAAAGTATTTCAATACCTGCCGGAAATGATTATTTGCGCGGCGTTTCGACGATGATGTGCTGTCAGATGAATGTCGATCTTGATGCGGCCGAGACTCCACAATTTTCTCCTTACGGTGTACGCGATGATGATAGAGAACATGTCGCAAACTGCGGCCCGAATGAATTTATGTCGGGTTACAGTGTAGCTACAGACGGAAGTAGGAACTGGGACGGTAACTGGACAGTTTTCTGTCGGGCCACCACCAATCAGGTGAATACAAATTCAGTTGTGCTTGGTAACGCGAGCAGAAGCGGTATTACGAATTTCAGAAGTGATAACACAACTCATTCGACGACTTGTAATGGTCAATTCTTAACCGGTCTTGGGCTGTGGGCGACAGCCCGTCTTGATAACATCAGTCGTGAATGGTGCAGCGGTTTACCCGGTTTGACTCCGGTTGTGCCGGCACCGGCTCCTTCCCCAGGTGGTGTTGGCGGCGGTGGCGTTATCAATGACAATACGAATGTATTTTAAATTCTGTGAATAAAGTTTTCTGAACCCATTCTGAATTGCGGCCCCCAAGTGCCGCGTTCAGCTTCGTGTCCGACGGCAATGACCATTACAACACGGTCGTTTTTTTTGAGCTTCAGTAGTTTTTTAACGCGTACTTCATCAAAGCCTTCCATCATGCAGGTCGAATAGCCTTGCGCGGTCATCGCCAATACGAAGTTTTCAGCGGCCAAGGCTGAAGACTTAATGCAGATCTCTTGAATGTCACGCAAGGTTGCGGGCCTACGCATAATGGGGCGAAATAAACCCGTCACAAAGTAAATTATTTTTTTAATCAGCCCGATTGAGTTCATAAAACCCCAGCGGTACATCATCGGAAACAATCTTGTATAGTAGGCGATGACCATTTGCGGAGCCTTGACATCAAGAGCGTATTGCACCAGCGCCGGATACGACCGACGCCAAGCTGATGGTGACGCTGTTACGACAATCAGGTCTGAAGCGGTTCTTGCGGCCGATTGGTTCAAACAGCAATAGACAAGTCTCTTTTTTGTTTCAGCCTTGGTGGCCCAGTAAAAATCCCAGGTTTGCGCATTGGACGAGGTAGGTGCTAAAAGGGCCGCCTGCAGGGCTTTTTCTATGGCTTCAGGATTAACTTTTTCATCGGTGAAGCGTCTAATGCTTCTACGTTTCTGTACAACTTCAAAAAATTCCATATAAAACAGTTAACCACGCCTCGTCATAACATTCAAACATGACTTTGTTCGAATATCGACTTGGGCGGCCGTCGCCACCCTTAACCCCTATTAATAGAGGAGTTCTATGAAAACCGTCTTCGCTTTATTATTCGCTTTGTTCGTTATCGGATTTGGTTCGCTTTCAAATGCAGCGACAGCGCAAATTAAAAACTCCTCTTCACTATTACACGCGTTTGAATCAAAACCTGAAACTGACGCCATTGTTTTCTTAAACAATCAAGCCGACCTAACCGGCGCCGAACGTATTATTGACCGCACTCAGCGTATTCAGTTCGTGTACGATAAACTGCGTGCGACGGCGCGCGCTTCACAAGTTGAACTTCTGGAAACCTTGAAAAAAGAAAATATCGAATACCAGTCATTTTATCTGGTGAATGCCGTTGCCGTCAGAAAAGTGACATTACAACAATTAAACCGTATTAACCAACTTGCAGCAGTTAAATATATTGATGTAGACCGCGAAAATAAATTGAACCTTCCGCCGGTAAATGAAAAAGCCGCTGCCGAACCTATCGCAAGCGACATTCCGGCGAATATTACCCAGATCAATGCGGACAAAGTTTGGGCGAACGGCATTAAAGGCGCAGGTATTGTTGTTGCGGGTGCTGATACCGGATATGCCTGGCAGCATGTGGCTTTGAAAAACCAGTACCGTGGTTATTCAACTATGGGCGTAAAACACGATTACAGCTGGCATGACTCTATTCATAAAAAACTTTCTGCTTCGGCCGTTGATTCAAACTGCGGTTATGATTCTGGCGAACCCTGCGATGACCAAAGCCACGGTACGCACACCATGGGCAGCATTGTCGGATTAGATGTCGGCGTTGAGAAAAATAAAATCGGCGTTGCGCCGGCGGCTAAATGGATTGGCTGTCGTAATATGGATCAGGGCGTGGGACGCGCTTCAACTTACCTTGAATGTTTTGAATTTTTCTTAGCCCCGTACCCGAATGGCGGCAACCCAATGACAGACGGAATGGCTTCAATGGCACCGCACGTGATTAATAATTCATGGGGCTGTCCGGCTGATGAAGGCTGCACGGGCAACGAGTTCGAACAGGCTATCGACAATCTGCAAGCGGCCGGCATTATGGTTGTCGCTTCGGCGGGTAACGACGGACCACGCTGTAATACGTTGAACACGGCACCGGGATACTACTCGGGCAAGATTTTTTCAGTCGCTTCAAGTGACACACGCACCGGCGATATTTCAGGATTTTCAAGCCGCGGCCCTTCTAGCTGGAACGGTGGCTTAGGTCCGAATATCACAGCACCCGGCGGAAACGTACGTTCTTCGGTTCCGAAAACCGGAACAACGGGCGACGGATATCAATTGATGAGTGGCACTTCAATGGCGGGGCCCCATGTTGTGGGTGCGGTCGCTTTATTGTGGTCAGCAAAACCTGAATTGATCGGCAACATTCAAGGAACTATTGATTTGGTTCAACGTACAGCTCGTGCGCGGACATCGTCGCAAAAATGCGGAAAGTTTGATGGTCTTGATATTCCAAACGCAGTTTTTGGCTACGGAATTATTGATATTCAAAAAGCAGTGGCTAATTAATCGTAGTTTTATCAATTTATTTTGATTAATTTGGATGACGGGAATTTATAAAGACCAAGCCTAAGTGCTTAATTTTACTAGAAATAACCCATACAGCTATTGAAAAAGTTATATCTTAGCCCGCGACCCTTGAGGTTAAAGCAGGGCTATGCTAATCCATGGGTCTCTTGGGAGACCTTCGTTGTATCTGATTAAAACCGCGACTTTTTTTATTTTTTCTTTGGCTTTGATCGGTTGGGGTTACCACGAACTTCACACCCCACAGATCAACGAACCGAACGACGCCATCCAATCTTCTGCGACTTCAAAAAATAAAATCAAAAACGACTCTTTACCCGAAACTTACACAGCCCAGGCTGCAACTGCCCCGACTTGGGGCGAAGCCCTTTCAATGGTCGATTCCGCTTCATCGGCGTTGCAAAGTGTGGGTTTATTTAATTCGCCTCAGTCAGATATCAGCGTCAGCCCTTCAGAACCGCGCGGCTTCAGTGATAACTGGAATTTGTCGAACACCGATTTGCCCAGCGAAGTCGTGTTTTCATATTTTGAAAGTTCTGAACCGGAACAAATTATTTATTACACGGCGAACGGAGTTCGTGTAATTCGCCCGAACCAAGCCGGTCTTACGCCACAACAAGAAGGCCAAACTCTTTTTGTCGGAACGGCCGATTCAGTTGCTAATACAGCTGAAGAACGCGGCCGCCGGGCCGAAGCCGCAAATCAAAACGCAGCCCCCGAACAACCGGGCGGCAAGAATACCAATGAGGCTGCAACCGACGGAAAAGAAAAACGTGAAGATTTGGCGCTGCCTGAAAATGCCTTTCGAGTTGTCTATTTTAAACCCGGAAAACGCGATAGCGGTTCAGTCTTGGTGGCTGCCAACCCGAACCCTTCTTCAGCCCTGCAGGGCCCGGATTACTCTTTTGAAAATGCGGCTTCTGACGACGAAGAAACTCAGTCGCATGTGCTATCAAGTGTTCTTTCGCTGGGTCACGGTGGCGAAATTATGTTGAAGGTCGCAAAAAATGGTTATGTCCGCAACGAAGCCGGTTTTGATTTTGCGATCTTTGAGAATGCGTTTCGAATTGCCGGGCTTAATCTAATTTTTCATGAATTCGCTTACGTTGGAGTTTCTGACAAACCCACACCTGAATCATTTAAGTGGTTTGACTGCAAACCTCAGCAACAGGTTTTAGGCGGCTGCATCGGCGCCGTGCCGACATCTGAGGGCGGTGACAAGTTTGACCTGTCTGACGTGGGGCTTGAACGCATCAGTTATATTTGGATTAGAGACACAGGAAAAAACAAAAACTTTCCGAGCAAATGGCCCACTGAAGGCGCCGACTTGGATGCAGTCAGGTTGTACCATGCGTATCGCACTCAATAATGTATTTTCGTTTTCGATTGTATTAACTTTATTTTCGACGCTATCGGTTTCAGCGGCCGAGGTCGTGCGTGTCAGCCAAAAGTCATTCGCGTTTAAAAACAATTCTTCACCTCGTTCAGTTTTATTACTCAGTGAAACCGGTTCGGCTGTGTGGGTCAATGATCTGAAACCTGCCACCGGCAAGACTTATAAAACAGACGTCGCCTGCAATCTTAAAACTCAAAACACCGTTATGATGGGCGATCCTGAAGGCGGCATGACATTGGCTTACCCGTACTTTGTGGGAGTTGGAAAAGTTTGTTTCATTGATGAAGCCGCCGGAGCAATTCGTCTGATCAGTAATTTTAAAAATAGTTTACCGCGTAATGCGTTTTCGGCTTCGTATGCAGGTCAAGATGCGACAGCGTTGTATTTCTTAATCAACGGGCGTCCGTATCCTGAAGGAACCGCGGGCTATATTTCGGCTCTGGTCATTAGTAAAGCCGATCAGAAAGTTTCGGTACGCAGTTTGTTATCTGATGTGCCGGGGTTTTCGGCCGCCATGGTTTACGACGGCGCGCAGATGTGGGTGACGACATGGCTACAGACGAATGATATTTACAAAATTTCATCGGCTCTGTTGCTGGACCTGATTCAAAAAGGCCGGACCGCGAAATTTTCAGAAGTCGCAGTTAAAATCGCCGATGGCTTTGAAGGAATGAGCTCATTTGCTTTGAAAAATGAATCAGGCTTTTTGTTTTACAATGAAGGCTTTGATTCATTTAAAGTCAATAGCAACACCGGCGCTGCAACACCGCTACAAACGCTCTGCGAACCTGTGTCCGGCGAAAAAAATGCATGGCTGGGCTTATGCGATGAAACTCGTCTTGAGGTTATGGATTTCTCAAACTGATCGACAAAACCACTGTGGCTTGTTGCGGAGTTTTAGCCCCCATGCTAGGTACGCCGTACCTTACGGGCAAACTCCCGAAGTAGGTACCGGACCTTTGTTAGTATATAAAAAATAACAGTTATTTTTATCTTGGCCTTTAACGAAGCTAGTTACGACAAAACTCGCCATATCTACACCTTGAAGGTTCTGCCTATATACATAAATAGATG
>JANPAD010000096.1:0-5544 GCA_031429735.1 Bdellovibrio sp.
CGTTTCAGCCTAAAAACCGGCCGCAAAGCCTGCGGCTGAAGGCTAAGAAGAAAATTGATTTCTGTCTGGTTGTCGAATCGGAAGGTACGGCGGGTACTTTGCAATCAATGGGTTTCACAAAACGTAATAATTGTATTCTAATGGGTGCTCAAGGCGTGCCGTCGAATGGTGTACGCGGTTGGTGTAAACTGATCGAAGACCAATTAGATGTTCCGATGTACTTCTTCGGAGATCTCGATGCGTACACGATGCAGAACATCTTCCGTACGCTGAAAGCCGGATCTGCAGCTTCGCTCATACGAAACAGAGACTTCAGCGCGCCAAATGTTCGCTTCTTAGGTGTACTACCCGGCGACATTAAAAAATATGATTTAGAATATTATAAAGTAAAAGAATCTGATCCGGCTGAAGCCCGCGCTTTAAAAAAAGCGAAAGATGCATTAGAGAATGATCCGTTCTTCAAAGACAAAAAGAATAAAGATCTGTCAGACATCTTACGCTGGTTGATTAAAGAGAAGATCCGTTGCGAGCAACAAAGTTACTTCTCGGTTGATCCGCGCGATCCTATCAAAACCGAAAAGATCATTTTAGAAAAAATCCGCAAAGGTGACTACGTCTAAGCTAAAAAAACCCTGTTGTAGTCTAAATATAAAGGGAGCCCTGTGGTTCAGAGTTCAGAATTCGATAGTGGCCGAGAGATAGATTGGGGTAAAGCTTCAGCTGACTATGCGAAGTATCGCCCTGGACCACCTCTATCGCTCTACAAAATGCTTCAAGCTCATCAAATCGGATTGCCTGGTCAGTCTGTTTTAGATCAAGGGACGGGCACTGGCGTATTCGGTCGGCAGTTAGCTCAACAAGGCTGCGCTGTGGTGGGAACTGATATTTCTGAGAATCAAATTCAATTTGCAAAAGATCTCGCAAAAAATGACGATTTGAAAAACATTGAGTTTTTAGTTTCCCCTGCAGAGGTCAACCCATTTGCAGACCAATCATTTGATATTATTTCCGCCAGCCAATGTTTTGTTTATTTTGATAAGTCTAAATGGATTCCAGAGGTGAAAAGATTACTTCGCCCTGGGGGTAAAGTCGTCATTGTCTTTTTCCAATGGCTTCCGCTTGAAGATCCAATCTCATGTGCATCAGAACAACTTGTATTAAAACATAACCCTGACTGGACAGCTCATTCTCTTAAGGGGCATGTGAGCCAGTTTGACGACTGGTTTAAAAATGATTTTAAACAGACGGCATTGATTGTTTATGACGAAGATGTAAAATTTAGCAGAGAAGTGTGGCGAGGACGAATGCGAGCCTTGCGCGGAATCGGCGCTAGCTTAACTGAAGAGCAGGTCAATAAATTTGACGTCGAGCATGATGAAATGCTTAAAATCAAATTTAGCGATGAGTTTGTTATCCCACACCGAATTATTACCAGAGTGTTAACTCCTATCTGAATTTGATTTTATCAAGTCTGCTTGTCAGTTTCGGAAATTAAATTAGTCTGTTGTTGTTTTATGTTCGAATTGAACTGGACGGTTTAGCAAATAATTATGATCTTCGTTCAGTATACTTTGTAGCTTATAAGCGCGTGTAACAGATTCTCGCCACTCATCGGCCGTATCGTGGTTTGAAGGGTTTAGTAAAATTTGAATTCGATTGCGTAAAAACTGATTTAACCATTGGCGTTCATCATAAGTCTGGTCACTCAAGTCATGATTCGTTTTATCAAAAATAAATTTAAACCCATCAGGGCCTCCATCGCCATGCTGAATAAAAGTGTCATACAAAACCGAAAGAGAAATTGGCCATTTTAAATTTTGTCGTTTAAAGTAATCGAGCGCAGGGTTGAGATACATTTCCATCAGTGCATGATCTTGTTGCTGTTGAAATTTTTTATCATTCGAAGCTGAAGTCCATGCCTTGCTAAATTGATCGAGTCCTCTCACGTCAGGGTTTGGCTGATGCTGGGCTTCAGCGACGGCACTGATTTCACGCAGGCGTGGTAGAAATCGACATAGTTGAATTTTGGGTTGAACTAAACAATACGATTCAACAACTTCTGCGAGGTCGCCTGTACCCGTACAGAAGCCGACGCGGCCAGCTGTGAAGCCGCGCCCATCGCTTAGGTCTTCAACATAAGTGTACTCAGCTTGAAGTTTTGAGTTTTCAAAAAAAGTTGTAATTTCGAGAATACGTGTGATTTGTAAAAAACTGAAAGGCGTGCGTAAGCGCTGAAAAATATAGCTTTCGTTCGCCTGTAATTTTCTATGTGCTGGGAGTCGAGAATAGGGTTGAGTAGATTGAGTGGCCTCGACTGAAAAAGAAATCGTGAACGTCGAAACGCTCACGATTAAAAAAGAAACAAAATTCATAGTAACAAATTATTTTGTTCTGATATCTAACACAACATCAATTTTATCTTCGATCAATTTATCACCCAAAGCCGAAGCGGTTTTGAACTGAGCTGAGTTGTAGACGATATCGTACTTTGTACGGTCCGCAATTTGAGTTTTCGCGGTAGCCTTGAAGCCTTTGCCTTCTTTGGCTACAACAGCCATGAATGTTTGCGGCAGTGTTTTGCCTTTGATTGTCAGGTCGCCCACAATTTTGTGAGTCGGTTCACCGGCTTTAGCGTCTTTGATCGCTTCGACGGAAGTGATTTTGAAAGTCGCTTCTTTGTTTTTTTCAACGTCAAAGAAGTCAGCAGATTTGAGGTGACCTTCTAAACGGGGAGAGTCGCCTGTTTTCAAAGAGGCCATATCAATTGTGAACTCGCCACCGACAAAAGTGTCGCCTTTCATTTGAACTGCGCCTGAGCTGATGTTCAAACTGCCAGTATGGCTTTTGCCGACGCCGTAGCCTGTCCATTGAACTTCGCCGACTGCGGGTACTTTGACCACATCGAGGCCGGCTTTTGGTGCAGTTTTGGCTTTACCTGCGGCGAACGCGAAAGTGGTTGTTAACGATAATGCGATAATCAGTAATGTCTTCATAGGTTCTCCTTAAGAGTTGTGGAATTGAAATTAATTCACAAAAACCGCGATAAGGCAGCAGGTTTTTTATGTGGGCCGTGTTACCACGGCTCTTGGTCTGTTTCTTGTAGAGCATAGAAAGCCAATTGATTTTGGTGGCATTTCGAACTACTTAGCTGAACCACTTAGTTTTCGAAATGCGCAAAAAATGCGCAAACGTTCCCGGGGGAAATATGAAGCACGTTAAACTACCGTTATTATTGTTAACTTCTATGGCGCTGGCCGTGAGCTCTTGTACAAAGCGCACACCTGAATTGAATCCTCTTCTGAAAATGTCAGGCAACTTGGTTAGCACAAGACCGCAAAACACCACACAGATGGTGGCGGTTCTGAAATTAAAAACTCCGGCGCTTCTTGAATCAGGCGAAAAGAAAGACGGCCGCCTTGTCATCAACCAAGACCGGTTGAAACAGATCCAGGATGAGCAACAGCAGGCGATCGAAGCGCTGAAGGCGCTATCTCCTGATATTCATGTGATCTATCAATATAAGATGGTTCTGAACGGTCTTGCAGTCTTGGCTCCGAGTGCCTTGGCGGACAAGTTGAAAGCAGTGGGCTTCGTTGCTTACGCTGAAAATTCTGGCCAGTTCGAACGTGAACGTCTTGCGGATAATATTAAAACTGAAATACTTTCTAAATTCGCTGAACGCAATTCATCAAAATTTATCGGCGCTGAGGCTCTGAACCAAAAAGGCATTACGGGCCGCGGAATCAAAGTAGGCATTATCGACACCGGTATTGACTACACGCACGCGATGTTAGGCGGCGCAGGCACGGTTGAGGCTTACAAAGCCGTAAACCCGGCTGAATCAAATTCAAGTTTTCCAAATGCAAAAGTTTTAGGTGGTATTGACCTTGTAGGCACGACGTACAATGCGGCTTCACCTGAATTCAAGGATCGTCTTCCGCATCCGGATATGAACCCATTAGATGAAGCCGGTCACGGCACACACGTGGCAGGAACAGTGGCCGGTCACGGTGACGGAGTGAATAGTTACAACGGCATGGCGCCGGATGCTGACTTGTACGCAGTTAAAGTTTTTGGTGCGGAGGGTTCAACGAGTGATTTTGTCGTGATTGCGGCTCTCGAGTATTCGGCCGATCCGAATGTTGACGGTCAAAATGAAGATCAATTGAATGTAGTTAATATGTCCCTGGGCAGCAGCTACGGTAATCCGCATATTTTATACGGCGAAGCGATTCGCAATCTTGTGAACGGTGGTACGGTTGTTGTGGCTTCGGCCGGCAACTCAGGAGCTAAAGATTATATCGTTGGTGCGCCCAGCACTGCAGATGCGGCTATTTCAGTTGCGGCTTCTGTTGATAACGGCGATCACAACTGGAAATTTTCAGCTTCAAGATTAAATTTAGGTTCATCGACTTTATTGGTTGAAGCGATTCAAGCGGCAACCACTCAAAAAATTAGTGAAGGCAATGTCAGCGGAGCTTTGGTTTATGCCGGTCTTGCCGCCGCCGATTATACAGACGACCAAGCCCAAGCGATTAAAGGCAAAGTGGCTTTGATCGACCGCGGTCAGGTAAACTTCAATGATAAAATCAGACGTGCGGTTGCGGCCGGTGCGATCGGCGTGATCGTAGCCAACAACCGCGAAGGTGCCGCTTTCACAATGGGAACCACAGGAAAATTTGATATTCCGGCTATCATGATTACCCAAGCTGACGGTCAAAAAGCTAAAGAGGCCATGGCTCTTGGCGAAGTGACTGTTGATTTTAAAACAGTTTCAGTTATCGAGAAACCTGAACTGGTTGATACGCTGACGGATTTTTCTTCGAAGGGGCCGCGCTCAATCGACGGCGCTATTAAGCCTGAAATTTCGGCGCCGGGATCTAATGTGATTTCAGCAGCGATGGGTCAGGGCGCTGAAACAGTTCAGATGTCGGGGACTTCAATGGCGGCGCCTCATGTGGCGGGAGTAATGGCCTTGCTCAAACAGGCGCAATCTCAATTAAGTGCGGATGAATTGAAATCGATTTTGATGGGTGGAGCTAAAACGATCGGCAATACAGCGGGTCGTTATTCTGTCAGCATGCAGGGCTCAGGCCGCGTGCAAGCGGATGTTTCGGCTTCAATTAAACTGTTATCTGATGTGCCGTCGATCTCGTTAGGCGAAGTCGGACTTGAGGCACAAAAAAGTGTGCGTCGTTCGTTAGGTCTTAAAAATCTGACTGACACCGTGTTGAGTTTAGAAGTCGTTCTTGAAGGGAAAGAATCACTTTCGATGAAGCCTTTGACGATTGAATTGCCGGCTCGTGGTTCTGCCAACACGCAAGTCGATATTAAACTTGATGCGACAAAAATGCCTGCGGGCGATGTCGGTGAAATGGACGGTTGGGTTTTATTCAAACAAAACGGACAAGAAGTTTACCGCATACCGGTTTTAGCAGTGGCTCATCGCTTGTCTTCGGTGGCTCCCGAATCTTTGACGGTGCACTCGACATCTGAAGTCGACTCTGCTGGCGCTTCGGCAGATCTTATTTTAAAAAATAAAAA
>JANPAD010000097.1:0-2947 GCA_031429735.1 Bdellovibrio sp.
TTCAAAAAGTTCATCGACCAGGTAAAGTGTGTCGATACCCGTATTACCAGTGACTTCGACGTAAGAAGAATGATCAGTCATTTCCTGAAAAAGATGCTTTGCAGCGTCAGCCGTGGGGCAAAAGTGCGCGCTGGCGACCAGCCCGATGGCCCGGCGATTCATTTCTTCCGGAAACGGCGAACGGATATCGTAGGTCCGAAGTCCCGCTTCGACGTGGCCGACTTTGACGTTTTGGTAAAAGGCCGCCATGGCGGCTGCGTGCGCCGATGTTGTGTCACCTTGAACAATAACCCAATCAGGCTTGTACTCGTTGATAACTTCGCGCATGCGAAACATGGTTTCAGCGTGCAACGTCACCAGATTTTGATCGGGCTTCATCAGCTCAAAATCGATGTCGGGCGTCAGCTCAAAAAAATGATATAACGATTGCAGCATTTCTTTGTGCTGGCCCGTTGAACAAACAACAGTTTTTATCGCCGCATTTTTTTTTGATTCCGTGATCAGCGGAATCATTTTGATCAGTTCGGGTCGAGTACCGAAAACATAAATAACTGTCATCATAAATTTTTTACTCCATGTTACATTTGACTGTTTGCTTCGAGCCGGTCTTCAGAAATACTTATCGGAGTCATATCCGGTTCAATCATGTTTTTATTGTCCATGCCGAAGCCGACCGGAATGATGTGATCTGTTTTTGCCCAAACAGGCAGATCACCGCGCACTTTTGACGAAAGCCACTTATAGACCGCATTGTAAGTACTAGCCGTATTAATAAAATTACTGAGCAGCCAGCGCACCGGCGACAATGAGGCCACCTTAAAACCATAAACAGCCGTAACAAGGCTGATTCGGTTTGCAATACGAAGAACTGAAAAAATTAAGTTGGCCCACATGAATGTTGTGAGCACCGGATTGAGTGGAGAATAATTCAGCGACGGCCAGGCCCCGGTCATAAACCACGCGAGCACATAGTAGATCGTAAAAATGAGCGCCGATGTGAACAGTGGAGCATTAATAAGCCCCTTACGGTCTCGCCACAAGAAATAGGTCTCGCCGAGGCTTGAACTTTTCCATTTTCGTTGTTCAAAGCCTTGTAAACTGATCCCCAATGACCAGCGCGTTTTCTGACGGATTGACTGGCCGATCCGTTGGGGAAAGTATTCACGTGTGGCTATGTACTCTACTTTTCGTTCGCCGGTATTTTCATCTTTATACTCATAATATTCACAGGCGAAATGTTCTTTGACTCCCATATCATGACAAGTCAAGCCTAAGTGATAATCTTCAGTCAGTGTTTTTTCATCTAAGAATTCTCCATTTTGAAGCTTAAGTAGCTTCTTCACTGTTCTCCATGTTACCGCGGTACCGACTCCGGCCGACGGCAGGCCGGCATCAAAGTGGTCACGCACCAAAAGATCTTTTGTGTGTGATTCAATGAACTCATCAATATAGATGCCCGCCGTCAGTTTAGTCAGCGAAATATCCATTGAGAAAACCGGAACTTGAATAAAGTCATATGAATCGGCATGCCGATTCATAAGCTTCAGCGAGTAGGGATGAATGACATCTTCTGAATCCTGAATCAAAACGACGTCAAAAGCCTCTTCGATGTGAGAGCTGTTGTATGAGTCGATGTAATTGACCATCTGATTCAACATTTGCCCCTTAGAGGTTGGGCCGTCTTTTGTGTTCACAACGACTGTTACATTTTTAAATTTCTTTTCAACACTGCGGGCTGCCGCAAGTGTCCCGAAGTCATTCGGGTAAACGCCAAGAATTACTTCGTAATTAGTGTATTTTAAACCCCTTATGTTTCCTGCAACAATACGTTCAATGATTTCGGCTTCATGCCAGTTGGCAATCATGATACCGATTTTTTTTTCAGGAAGGCTGAGCATATTCTGCATGTCAGTCGCTGAAAGCTTTACGGCTTTGGTATTTTTAATAAAGGCGAAAAAATCAACGAATAGATCGTCCAATAAAAACAATGCACATCCGATGACTGTAGTTAGCATCCAGATGTCACTTCCTGATACAAAAAAGAGCTCTACATAATGCACAATTGCTCCTTAATACGTATACTGTAAAGTGGCTAAAATTTGATTCCAGTCACCGTTAAAGTTTTTTGACTGGTATAAAAGTGCATGCCCTTCAAACAAAAATGCCATTTGGCCCATGCCTTCAAAATTCTGAACCCATTTGTAACCAAGACCTGAACTTGCATTTTGACCGGTAACGCCGAAAAGGTTGTTATCATTTAATTTAGCCTTTCCCTGAACAAATGGATAAACTCGGTGGCTTGCAGAGCCGGTTTGAGCGACAACAAATGGGATCAGGGCTTGAATTCGGGCGAACGTGTCGACTGCACGCGTGCTGACTCTCGGAATCACAAAAGCTTCGGCATAGTTATTCAAATCAATAAATCCGAGACCGATGTAATGATTGTAAATTACTCCGTAACTGAATTGGTCAAATGATTGGCCGGTGACTCCATTAACAACCGTTTCTTCGACAAAACGAATTCGTAGATAGTTTGTCAGGTTATAGTCTACACCAAGGCCTAACCCTGACCGCTTATCTGAAGTGAAAACCTTGTTTCCACCCGCCTCATTTAAATAGAAATAGCTTGAATACGTTCCACGCAAGAACGGAACTAAAAGCGCGTCACTGAAGTGCAGGTACAAAGTACCGGCAATTCCATCCTCGGTTCCTTTGTACGGCATAAGATGTGTGCGAACGGCGTAAACGTCTCCGCTCAGGTAGAGCTGCGATTCACCGTCATCCGCACGAGCATTTACACCGGCCAACGCTAAAGTTAGCAGCAATATTTTGATCAGGTTCGACATTGATTTGCTTTCTAATTAAAGAGGAAATTTACCCCGGTTTTGAGTCTTAAAGTCCAGAAATTCAATGTAACTCGAGATCAACTACCTCATAATCACTTCTC
>JANPAD010000098.1:0-5389 GCA_031429735.1 Bdellovibrio sp.
CGGCTGCGAACTGCTTTTTAACGATGATAATTTGCGGCGTTTCATCGTTTAGAATATCGGCCGATTTATACGCCTGAACAGCCGCCGGCTCTCTTTTAATCAGAACACTCAAGCCCTCAGCTTTGGCTTTCGGAGCAATCGCCCAAATCAGTAACTGTGCTGCACCTAAAATTAAAAAATATTTCATCATAATGACCTCCTGTTGCTTAACTCATCGGCGACCTAAGAAAAATCTTTATACTTTTTTTAAAATATTAGTGGCATAAATAATGACATTAAACATGCGCAATATGAAATCGAAATTGATTAGAAGTTATACACCGAATGTCGTTCAAACGGGGTGTCTTAAATTGAGAACCGCATCGAGTTGCTCGTCTGTATCCAGCTTCTGAAATCGTTGACCTGATCAAAGCGATGCTTCGACCAAGTGCAGTTTTCGCCGACGTGAACACGGTTCCAATCGACGCGAATTGGGTAAGCCCCTAGCTGATGAGCCGGAATCATATCATTGTTATGATCGCCGACCATGACGACATCAGAAGCCTTGCAGTTGAAGTGCGCCATGATTTTTTCAAGACCCTCTGCGTGCGGTTTAGTTTTCTCTACGCAATTAGCCGTAACATAATACTTTAAGTATGAATTCAGTTTGGTGTTTTCAAGAATTTGCAAGGTGGTGCCGCGGTCGCGCGCCGTCCACAAAGCAATTGTGGCACCGCGGGCTTTCAGTTCGTCTAAAACATCAATCATATTTTCGAAAATATGAATGTGGTGCATGCGTTGTTGATTCATTTCATCGAAATCAATCAAAGCGGGCCCGGCATTAGCGACACCAAGTTTGGTTTCAAGGTATTTCGGAAAGGCAACGCCTGAAGTATTAAGCGCGTCTAATTCATCTTGGCGCGTGAATTCACGATCGTATTTATTAAAGATCACTTTCAAAATTTCAAAATGATTCGTCAGTGAATTAACAAGTGTGCCGTCGAGGTCAAAAACCCAGTATTTCATGTGGGGATCTTAAACGAAAAAAACCCGCCATGGTAGCGGGTTTTAGATTAACGCAGATATCTGTCTTAGATTACGGATTAACAGTCGTAATGAATTTGTAGTCGTTGCCTTGAACCTGAACGATCACAGCACTTTTAACTGCATCGCGGTTTTCGTCCATCGACATTTTACCAGTCACGCCGGCGAAATCTTTAATTTTAGCCAGTTCATCACGGATGTTCAGAGAAGTAGGTTCTTTTGTGTTTTTGATGGCTTCAGCTAACACGTAAACCGAGTCGTAAGCCAAAGCGGCCATAACGTCTGCATCTTCTTTGTAACGTTCTTTGAATTTTTTAACGAAAGCTACTGTTTTAGGATCCGTTGATTCGGTCGTGTAGTGATTCGAGAAGTAATTGCCGTTGATCGCTTCTTTCGCGATTTCGTACAATTTAGGAGAAGACCAACCGTCGCCACCCAAAAGAACTTGAGTCATGCCAAGTTCTTTTAATTGTTTCGCAATCAGCGCGACTTCATTGTAGTAACCCGGTACGAAGATCGCTTCAGGGTTGGCGGCTTTAATCGCTGTTAATTGAGATTTGAAGTCGATGTCGCCCGATTGGTAAGAGATGTCTTTAACAACTTCTCCGCCGGCTTCTTTTAATTTAGCTGTGAAGATATCTGAAAGACCGACTGAGTAGTCTTCTTTGACATCACGTAAGACAGCGGCTTTTTTCATTTTCAAAGTATCAACCATGAACTTCGCCATAACTTTACCTTGGAACGGATCAATAAAGCAGGCGCGGAAAATGAAGTTGCCGACTTTAGTCACTTCAGGGTTTGTCGCAGAAGACGTCAACATCGGTACTTTGTTTTGTTGAGCCACTTGCGCGCCGATTTTAGAACGGCCTGAAGTCGCTTCGCCTAAGATAGCCACAACTTTATCTTGACTGATCAAGCGGTTAACAACCGCTAAAGTTTCGTCGTTGTCAGATTTGTTATCGTAGTTAATCAATTTAATTTTTTTACCGTTGATACCGCCGGCTGCGTTGATTTCTTCAACAGCCATATCAATACCACGCATTTGGAATACGCCGAAAGTTGCGGTCGCGCCCGTGTTCGGGCTGTATGAACCGATTAGAATTTCATTTTCATTCGCTTTTTTTGTACAAGAGAAAACAAAAAGTGAAACAGCGAGCAAAGATAATAACTTCTTCATTAAGACTCCTTATTAAACAGTCATAAAAAAATGTGGTTTGAAGATCTAACTAAACAGACAGCAATCTGGCAAGAGTAATCAATGATTTATCGCCCGGCTTTTCTTTGCTGGTCACAACATCTAGCGACACTTCAACAAGGCGGTCACCCTGTACGCCGATCATCGCGTTTGAACGGCCATTCAGTAAGGCTTCAACTGCGGCATGGGCCAGTCTCGATGCTAAAATGCGATCGTGCGCTGTGGGGCTTCCTCCGCGTTGCTGATGGCCTAAGACGCAAACTTTTGCATCAAGACCCGAACGTTTTCGAATCGCCTCGGCTAAGTCGTAAGCGCGACCGGGTTTTTGACCTTCTGCGGTGATGATTATGCTGCTTGTTTTACCACGTGCGCGGGAGTTTTTAAGGTTTTCAACAATTTTATCAACTCCCATGACATTGTCGCCCGTGAGTATTTCTTCGGCGCCGCCGGCAAGGCCTACTTGGCTGGCAATCCATCCCGAGTTGCGCCCCATCACTTCAACAATAAAAATACGGTCATGGCTGTCGGCCGTGTCGCGAATTTTATCGATGGATTGCAAAGCGGTGTTCACCGCCGTATCGAAACCGATGGTGTCATCCGTCCCGTAGACATCGTTATCAATTGTGCCGGCAATTCCCACCACCGGCATTTGATGTTCGGCCCAGAGGGCTTGGGCTCCGCGAAAAGATCCGTCGCCGCCAATACAGATCAGTCCTTCAATATCGTGTGCCCGCAAATTAACTGCGGCTTTGGCGCGGTATTCAGGTTTCATAAATTCAAGAGAACGGCCGGTCTTCAGAATTGTGCCACCGCGCTGAATGTTGTTGGCCATATCGCGCATTTGAAGTGGCTTCATCAGATTATCAATCATGCCGACATAGCCGTGCATAATGCCGACGACTTCAACCTGTTGACTGATGGCGCTGCGGACCACCGCGCGAATTGCGGGATTCATTCCGGGAGCATCGCCACCACTTGTATAGACACCAATTTTCTTCATTGCCATGGTGGTCATTATGGCGCGACTGAAGATGGTGGTCAAAGCAGTTTTAGAGATTGTTCAAAGGAAGCTTAAAAGCAGAAATGATTTAAAATTAGATATATTATTGGATCTAGAAATAAAAAACGGCTTTTTAATCCTTAAAAAGCCGTTTTGATCAAAACTTAAAAGTTAAGAAATTACTTAACTAAATGTTTGAATTCTGCGCCAGCGCGGAATTTTGGAGCCCATGCAGCCGGGATTTTGATTGCTTTGCCAGTTTGTGGGTTACGGCCCATGCGTGCTTTACGTTTAGCTTTAGTGAAAGTACCGAAACCAACTAATTTAACGTCGTTTCCTTTTTTCACTTCTTTTTTAACGTTAGTCATAAAGCAGTCTACAAGTGTTTCACATTGTGCTTTAGGCATTTTAGTTTCAGACGCGATCTTTTCGATCAATTGCGCTTTGTTCATTTTCGTTCTCCTTCGTGAGACTCGTTTCGCTGGTTAGGCGAGGGTTGTTGTTGCGACATCCTGTTGTTGAATCATCATCCCTGATGGGACTATCTGAAAACAAAAAGATGTAGACGTCAAGCTACCTCAACATCATGTGTCGCTGATCTGTCGCGCTTTTCAGGAGTTACGTTGTAGTCAGATGGTACTTAACACTCGTGACCACCACATTTTTACGGTAAATCAATGCAAGCTTAATCAGCCAAGCCGTTTGATTATGTAAAAGTTGGTGATGCCATTTTGCTGTCAAAAACTCAGGAAAAATAACCGTGATAAACTCGGTTGGACGTTCTTTGTCGACCTGATCGATGAAATCCAAAAGCGGTCCCGAGATCGAACGATAAGGAGAATCTAATACATGTAAGGGTGTATCCGGAAACTTGTCGTCCCATTGAATTTTAAGCCGTTGGTAGGCTTCTTCATCCGTTTTGACATAGCAGACGCGCAGATCATGCGAAATACTCATGCCGTAGCGGATGGCATTCATGACGCCTCTATGTAGGCCTGAGATCGGGATAACGACCACATGTTCTGCGATTTTTTCACATTTCGGCATATCGTAGTGCGATTGTGAAATTTCGCGGGCGAACATGACGTAGTGAACGTGAATGCGGTGAAACATGTAAACGATAGCTGGAATAATCAGAACCACAACCCAAGCACCGTGAGTAAATTTAAACGTAGCAACGACGCACAATACAACCGCGGTGCATATCATACCAAAACCGTTGAGTGCAATTGAACTTCTCCAGCCTTTTTGACGTAAGCGCAAATGGCGAATAACCATCCCGGCCTGAGAAAGTGTGAACGATAAGAACACGCCGACCGAGTAAAGCGGAATCAGGTAATGCGTGCGTCCGTTAAAGAAAACAACCAGTGCAATCGCGACCAATGACAAACCGATGATGCCGTTTGAGAAAACCAAACGGTCGCCGATGCTGGCCAGTTGGCGGGGAGCATAGCGATCTTTCGCCAGCAGTGAAGCCACGCGCGGAAAATCTGCGTAAGCTGTTGAGGCGGCTAAGAACAAAATCAACATGACGCCGATTTGAACTGCATAAAACATAAAACCAGAACCGAATACAACTCGATTCAGCTGAGAAATCAAAGTGACGCCTTCGACATGCGTGATGTTATTGGCATAAACCAAATAACTAATACCGAAGAACAGCGTGGCTAAAATAAAGGCCATAAACATCAAAGTTCTTTTGGCATTCTGTGCTTTCGGCGTTTTGAAAAGCGGTACCGCATCTGAAACGGCTTCGATACCCGTGAGGGCCGCGCAACCGGATGAAAAAGCCTTTAGAATTAAAATTATACCAATTTCAGGATAATTTGTTTCAAGAACATCTGTAATCGGATTCATACCTTGATGCGGATTGTTTATGATCCCGTTCACGATTAAAATACCGATCGAAGCGATAAAGAAATAGGTCGGAATCGCAAACACTGTCGAAGATTCGCCGATACCGCGCAAGTTCAGTGTCATTAGAATGAGAATAATCCAGATACAGAAGAAAATTTGCACACTCGCCAGTGCCGGAAACGTCGACACCAGATTTTCAACACCGGCCGATACAGAAACCGCCACCGTCAGAATGTAATCGATCAGCAGGGCTGCGCCGGCAACGAGACCGGCTCCTTGCCCGAGGTTCTCTTTAACGACGATGTAGGCACCGC
>JANPAD010000099.1:0-4602 GCA_031429735.1 Bdellovibrio sp.
TTCACTAATAACAGTGGCCTGTTCTAAATTGAGATTTTTGTTTCCAGACATCACATGCGAAAGAAATGTGGTGTGTACCCCAGCCGCCTCAGCAAGCCTCGACAAATTCACCCCAGAAGCTTTGCGGGCCTCTGAAAGCCACTGCTTGAGGTAGATTCGGTAGTCTAAAAAGTTGAATATATCCATAGTGTTACACCTATTATGACTAATCGGTCATTTTTTGTATGAACTTTAGACCACAAAGATCTGGAATGCGCTGACGCGCAGAGTTATATTCGTTTCATAGCAAGACACGAAGGAGTTTCAAATGTCTGAAAGTTTTAACCAGCGACTGAGTCGACTAAGAAGGGAGAAAGAGCTCAGCGCCGCCGAAATGGCCCGCCTGATAGATGTCGCCCCCACGACCTATCGCGAATGGGAGTACGGACGCAAAACTAAACTGCCCCCGTTTTTAAAGATTAGCCAGGTGTTCGCGATTTCTGTCACTGAACTGGTCATTGGCCAAAAAAGTACCCCCGCCCCCGAGCTTGAAGAGTTGAGGCAAATCGAAGAAAAGCTACGCGAGATCCGCCTCACACTACAAGCGATGAAATAACGACGAAATACAGATTTTATAATAATAACCGCTGGTTATGGCATAGAGCTTGAACCAGTTTAACTTTGAAAAGGATAACCCCATGAAATCGAAAATATTAACAACGCTCTTAACTGTTACAATCTCTCTGACTGCTTTTGCCGGCCAATCCGAGGGCGGAGCTGGCCCGGGCGGAGGGAATGCAAACTCTTATGATACTTCTGCAAGAGTTCAAGCCTACAATTCTAGACAAACTTACCTGTCCAACATTTTTAACGGTACTATCCAGCGCATACTTTCAAGTTTTGTCGAGTTTCATAAAATTACTTATATTGAAAGCTCAAAGGTAAGCGCACTCATTGCTGATCTGGCTAGTAAGGGCCTGGCAGAGGAAATAAAAAACTCCAAATATATTTTCAGCAAAAATTGCTATGAGGTAACAAAAAATCAAGCCGGCAAAACTGTTGAAATCGAAAAAGATGCATCCACGCTACGCGGGGTAAAGGGTGCGCCCATTTGCTTAAGCTTATCTCGGTTACTGCAAAGTGAAAGAAAATTTGATCTTGAAGATTTACTGGGTTTGGCTATGCACGAAAATGTTCGTCACTTTTTGAATGAAGCCGAAAACGACACTGAAACTTACACGCTACCCGCAACAGGCGAGGTGCTGAGCTACCACCCAACGGCGCTGTACGTAGCTGAAAATTTTACAAATGGCGACTTTAACAAACTGCTTTCAGAAAATTACAAACAGATATCTGACGACCTGTTGTTGAAGTTCAGAACTGAAAAAATATGTGACGACTGCAACCTCGTTGAAGTTCATATGAGATTTTTTTCTGTTAACCCCGAGAGGTATTCACTTGTGCAGACTTTTAGCAATAAAAGCAATTGCGCAAAACCCACCACTATTTCTCAGGATTTATCACGAACAGGTAATGAAGTTCCAAATCGCCGAAATTTCTATTTTGGCTACAAATGCCAGGAAGTCCTGATTTTTGATAAACTTAAAAATACTTATCTGAAACTTCCAGATGATGTTACCACTGCACTTGCAGGTATAAAGTCGGTCTTCCTTGGTAATGTCGACACCGCAGTTCCTAAGCTAATCGACATACCGGCTGCCCAGTAATTCAACCATTAGGCTCATTCAATAAATAAGGATTCTGAGGCATTCAACACTTCAGAATCCTTCATCGTAAAAAAATCAATATTCGAGTGAAAATAAAAACACAGCTCCCCGATCTATTTTAAATTATAATTTCTTTACCCAAAACCAATCCATATTAAAACAGGCGACATCCTCAGCCGGTGAGTCATGGACAGTTTTCAAAAAATTTTTAATAAACTTATGCATTTCTTCTCTCAGGTTTTCAAAATCTTTTTTAGATATTGAAACTGGCGCAGTGTACATCAATTCTGACATCGTGAGTGTGTCTACATTAGAAATTGAACGCAATCTCCACGAACTGTGATAATTTCTAATATAGGGTGAGCCGGCTTCCAGATGTGTTTTTTGTGGCCCACTAAAATATAAAAAATTTTTTTGTATAAGCAGCTCTTTTTCGACTAAAAAATTTAATACTTGAATTGCATACTGTCTTTCTAAATCGAAACGTTTAACTATTTCATCAAGACTAATGCCCTTTTCGTTTGTTGTCATAAAGAGTCTAATAGCTGAATAAATTGGATTAGAATAAAAAATTGATTTTTCAGCATCACTAAGAACTTTATCTTTTTCAAACTCAGTCGGTTGTTGTTCTGCATTTTTTTTAATTTCAGTTGCTTTATCGAGCCAATATTTTTTTAAATTTTGTTTGCCCGCACGATCCACTTGTAAAAGACATAAAAAGTAATCGCGCTCTAAACTTGAGAGTCCTAAATATTCCGCCAAATCGAGTGCTTGTTCTTGAGTAAAACTTCTTATTCCCATCAAAACTTGACTAATATGTGTCGTGCTTACACCTAGCGATTTAGCAATTTTAGAAATTTGCCCGTGGCCGTGTTTTGGTTGTATTTTAAGGTAATTTTTTAAAAAAACTCTATAATCAGTATATTTAAAAATCATTGTAATATTATATAGTTATTTAACAATAATTACAATTTTGTAATAACTTTTAGTTACATTTAGCTACTTACATCTGGATGTTTATCTTGCGCAGCGTTATAACGTTGAAAAGGCTCGATAATTAAATCTAGCCAAAAACAAATAACGGACTTTAGTCCAAAAACTAGAAAGAGAAGAAAATGAAAAAAATATTTTTATCAATGATTTTATGTGCAGCATCTGTAACAGCTTTTGCTAAGCCATTCACTGTCAACTGTGAAGTAGCTAGCATGAAGGATGGAGTAATGAAGATTAGCAAAATCTATGACTCAAAAAACTTAAGTAACGACCAGTTTGTTGTCTACAAAACAGATACAACCGAAATTACTGTCTCACTTGGAGGAATTCCAATGGAAGAAGAGTTTGTTTTAGCAAATTTTAGTATGAGCAAAGATGGTGTTTACTTTTCAAGTCCATTAAACACGGTCAATTTAGAAAAAGAGAGCTCTTATTTATTTAGCGTAGGTTCAAATAATGAACCAACAAAACAGCTCAGCTGCACAATTAAATAAATTGCAAATAGGCCTTAGACCGCTAAGGCCTATTCTACTATTTTAAATCTCTCTGGCACCCCGCTTGCTCAATAACTCTTAATAAAGGTAAACGATATGAGTTTAAATTTAGTTAAATGTAGCTGCCTAACAGTGTTTATCTTTTTGACAGCCATGAGCAATCTTGCGCTTGCTGGCAGCGTAGGTGGGTCTGACGGCGCCGGCGGAGGCAATGTTAACTCAGATGAAAATTACAGCGCCTACACGAACTACAACCGCGCACTAACTGACATCAAAGCTGCATTTGAAAGCAAAGAAATACAAAACACCGTGGCTGCATTTGCTGACAGTCGTCTATATTCAATAATCAGTGATCAATCGAGCGCCGAAGAAAGAAAGGCAAAGCTGCTTGCCGAACAAGGGCTTGCTTCAGAAATTTTAAATTCCACTTACGCGTTTAAAGAAAAATGTTTTGAGCAAAATGTTTTAGCTACAGGAAAAATTGAATTACTTGAAACCGATGCCTCTACACTTCGCGGTGTAAAGCTGGCCGAAATTTGTTTGAGCAAGAGTCGACTCGTCCGTAGATTAGCTCAAAACTTTCAGGATGGTAAAAACGAATTTTACAATAAACTAAAGGGTTTGATTTATCATGAAAATGCTCGTCACTTTTTACTGCCCGGCGAAAATGACACTGAGTATTTAACTACTGAAGATGGTGAAAGATTTAGAATTCAACCTCTTGCTTTGTATGTGCAGAACCATTCATTCTTGCAACAAAATGCTCGTATGACTCAACTCAACGACGGCGCCTATCTGAGCTGGTTTAGTAAATTTGAAGGCTATAATTCATTTATTACACCAATACTCATCGGCGCAAAAAATCGAGAGGCACTTACAGACATTTTCCTAGTTGCCCATTACAGATCCGGGAAAGATTGCAAACCAGGCGGGTTTGAAATAGCGCTAGATCAAGCAAATGTAAAAATGCCTAATCAAGAAAAATTTCAATCTCATATTTCATATATCGGAGACTTTTGTTCTAATGGCGTAATTGAAATTGTAAATAAACGAACAAATGAGCGAATGAACGCAGGAGTTCTAAAATGTGGTTCATTTGAATCAAAGGATAGGCCTGCTTGCAACTTACAACTTTTTATCTATGGTTCGTATAATTTATATGACCTGAAATGGTATGGGAGCGACCTTAAGTTATTTTAAACTTTACCTCACTCAATACTTAAAAACATTAAACGAAAGCCCCACAAGCTCTTCATCAGGCGAAGGCAAAATCTGCTCTTCAATGCGTGATACCGTCTTCAGCATAATTTCTCGTATAATCGCAATATCTTTCTCAGCTAAACTCAACACCCCTGAATAGTTAAAATCTTCTTTCTTACGCTCACCGACCGAGCGCATAGACTCCATTT
>JANPAD010000100.1:0-3788 GCA_031429735.1 Bdellovibrio sp.
CCGCCCTCAGCAGCGTCGTAGCTTTGCTCAAGCCTGAATTTTTACGTCTTAACCCTTACATGAAAATTTTGACGGGCAAGTGGCAGGTCGTTCTACCGGCCAGCGAGCAAGACAAACAAAAATTTTTAGCTGCCAAAGGGGCCTTACGTAAAACACTTGATCAAATCGCCGGCCTGCTGGCGCGTGGTCAGCGCACCTATTCGGTTCAGGATCTTTTTGGCTTAGTCGAAGAATGCCTCAAGCTATCAAGCGGTGAGTACGAAGCTGAAAAACTTGCAAAAATCGAGAAACTAAAACCCTTACTGCTTGAATTCAAGGGTGTCTTCATCGGGCCTGGGCTCGACATCCACAGCGACGAGTGGTCACGTATCGGTTTAACGATCACTGAACTTTTGACTCAAAAACTGCGGCTTGATTATTTTTCAAGACCTTTGCCTGAAAAAGATCTGAGCGGCCGCATTTTAGTTTTTCAGGAAGTCGCAAGCGATCTCACAAAGGGTTTAGCTGATTTATTGCAAAGCAAAGGCGATCGCAGCGTCAGTAATATTCAAATTCAAAAAATCGTTGATCGACTTAAAGAAACGCTTCCGAATTTAGTCATCAAGCCTGAGCTCATCGAACAAGTCGGAAAAATCAAATTGCTTTTAATCGGGAGCGAAGGTCGTACTTACCTGGCTTGGACAGTTGATGATTTTAATAGTATCAATGCAAAACTACCGGCCGTGTTTACGTTCTTGCGCACAGCCTTAACCAGTTTTGAACATTTACGAGTCAACGGAACCGCTTTTCGAAAAGAACTTATTAAGCACGAAGACTTCTTAACAGCAGAAACTAATTTGGTCGGCGCGGTTGATGCCTTTGGTCCGCAAATTTTAGGCGCTTACAGCCTGACAGATTTAAAATCATTGGTATTAAGCGTGCAACCGCTGTTTAAAGATTCAATCAAAATGCCCGAAAACATCGATGATTTATTTGTTCTTGTTTATGCGGTGAAATTTGCGCTGACCGGCGAAGTCGGTCCGCAATTGAGTGTGGCAAATATGCAGCTTCTCACGAGAGTGGGCATCAGGCTTTACGCTCATTACGTTGAATTCGGTAATTTCGTGCAACCGTTCAAGATGACTGAAAAGGAATATACAGCCAATCTTGAACCGGTGATTGGTAAGCTCAGCCAAAGTTTAGGTCTTGAACTTAAGCTAAAAGCCAGCCACAAACTGACTTCTGAAGAAATAGCCGCGGTTGTCATCGGTGCTCAAAACGCAAAAATCTTAGATACAAATATTAAACAAGAAAGCTTAGTGTCTTTGTTTGACGGTGTTTGGTCGAACATTCTCAATACTCCGGAGAAACGTATCAGTGCAACCGATCCCCAACCGACAACGGGCGGCTTTAATCAGGAAGCCCTCATGAACCTGGGGCTTGAATTGAAGCACTGGTTTGACAATCAAAAAGCCATCATGGCCATTTTTGAAAACAAAACAGAATATAAAAAAGTTGACCTGGTCGCCGAGCTCAAAAAACGTGTTGATGAGACTCGCGATGACAAGGTCAGACGTGAAGCTTTAGACGAATTGTACCGGGTCATATCAGCCAACGGTCAGATGAATTTTAATGCTCAAGGTTATCTTAAAATTCTGACGCCGCAGAATGGTCAGTATCATGTATTAGATGTCGTCAATTCTAATTTTGCCAAAACTTTTGCGCGCGTCTTCTTGCGTTCGTATATTACGGATAAAGACCGGTTTGCTACATTGAGCGGTATCACGATGGCTGAAACTCAGACGGGTTTTGACCAGTTCAAGAATGTTATTTACGATCTCGGCCTACTCAGTCGTAATAATCCGGATTTCATCTCAGGCCGCTTTCTTGAAGCCAATATTTTCTTGTCGGTTTCAAATGGCGATGCAGATGTTAGTTTCGAAGAATTCCATCACTTAATCCTGCACATCATCTCGGGACTCAGCCGTGCGAGTGCTCTTGATAAAGTTGCCCAAAACCAGTGTCTGAAAGCTCGCAGCGAAACGCCACTTCTATCCGAATTCGACCAAGACTGTCTGTTGAATGTCTATCTGCATGAAAGCGACGCGTTTTCAGATATGCCCGAATTTTTAAAACTCAGATTGCCGGGCCCTGATGGTCAGCCACCTTACTCTGAAGTGCAGAATAAAAAGTACTACATGAGTCTTTTGCGAGCGGCAGGCCACATACCAAATGTCAATCACACGGTACTGGCGAAAGATGCTTCTTTGTTTCCTCACATCATTCAGTATGTGGAAATGGTGTATGACCGCCACGATACAAATCGTGACGGGTATCTTGAAAAAGATGAGGCCAGCGTCGCGGCCACGACTGTTTTCAGCGACTTGATTTTTTCGGTTGTGAAAAAGAAATTTAAAAAGCCCGAGTATCCGGGTATTTTGATTTATCTTCTTCGTTGCGGAAGTTTGCCTGTGACAGAAGTCAGTCAGATCAAACTTGTGGGTTTCATTCGCGTACCGAGTTGTAAAAATGAACAGTGGTCAAAAATTAAAAGTGGACGTCTTGATGTCGCAGCCCTCATTGAAGCGATGGCCAGCATCAAGCGCACAACGCCGCCGCCGGGCACAAGCGTAGCACCGACAGAGGGGCCACCTCCGGTACCACCGGCGCACACGCCAGCGCATCCGGACGACTTCATTTGTAACGATGAAGTGAAATGGCAATGCCTTGATCAGCTTGAATATTATATGACTCAATATTGCTCGGGAAATTCCGCCGCCAAACCGGCCGATGGAGAACCAAGCGGACCACCATCGTGCGATCCGCCGCCGGAAGATCCGCAGATTCCGCCGGCACAAGTCACTGAGCCTACGCCGGTCTCACCTTAGAATTTATTTTTAAACATCATCGATTCAACCGGAATCGATTTTCTTTCGTTGTATTTGGCGCCGGCTTTTTTATTGTAGAGGTTTTCGATTTCACCTTTAACTTCAAAGTAAATCAGCTGACCGATCGGCATGCCCGCATAGACGCGAACAGGCTGTTTAACTGAAATTTCAAGAGTCCAGTGGTTGCAGAAACCCACGTCGCCTTTGCCGGCGGTGGCGTGAATATCGATACCAAGACGACCAACGCTTGATTTACCTTCAAGGAACGGAACGTGAGCGTGCGTTTCGGTGTACTCAGCGGTAACGCCTAAGTAAAACTCGGTCGGTTTAAGGACGTAGCCTTCAGGCGGAATTTCGAATGTTTTAATTTTGTTGTGAGCTTTTGCATCGAGGACGTCCGATTCGTAAACGGCCAAAGTTTTGCCCAAGTGGACGTCGTAAGAATTAGTACCGAGGCATGCTAAATCAAAGGGCTCAACTTTAATGAGCCCTTTTTCGATATGCGACAGAATTTGTTTATCCGTGAGTATCATGGAAGCCTAACTGTCTTTACAACTCTAAAGACGCGTAACTATTTAGTTTCGCGGTGTACAGTGTGCTTCTTCATGTTCGGATTGTATTTCTTTTTCTCCATGCGGCCTGGAGTTTTAGTTTTATTTTTTGTCGTTGTGTAACGAGAAACCGGCACGCCCGCAGCTTTTGCTTCTGTGCATTCCAAAGTAACAATAATACGACCTGATTTTTTAGCCATAAATAACCTCTTAAATTAGTAAGAAAGACATATTGTTATAAGTAGGTTTACAGGGCTGAGTCAATCGAATATAAAGCCCTAGACGGATTGAGAGGCTATTCCCATGCAAAAAACCGCTGTTTTGCTGCTGTTATCGACAAAATTTCAGGCCCATTTGGCTTTAGCTCAAT
>JANPAD010000101.1:0-5952 GCA_031429735.1 Bdellovibrio sp.
GAGGGCGGTCAATTCTTCTTTTGTCAGACGTGTACCATCGCCGCCCACTAAGACAGCTTTGAATTTTAAAAATTCGCTCACAAAGGCCGGACTTAGTTTACTTTTGTCTTTTAAAACATTTTTAGTCAGAAAATAGGCCAGCTCTTCAGGCGTGTAAGAAGTTTTATCTTTACCTCGGATATTATCACGAAATGTGAGCAACACCTTTTGCAGGCAGTCGACGGCGGTGCCAACTTCTTCTTCGGTCGAATCGCCCTTAATGAATTTTTTGATACTCTCGGTTGAGTCCGTTAAACATGAAACGCCGCTCACTTCGGCTACTTCTTGTTTTTTGGCCTCTTCGCCCAATTTAATGCCACAACCTAAAATAGACGATGCAGCCGCGGTCAAGAAAATCAGCTTAAGCCAATTAAAACGCATAGCCAACTCCGCCGGTTATACGATCATTTGCTTTGTTTTGATCTAAATAGTTTGATTGAGCGGTCGATGCAACCGAGTCAGATTCAACACCGATCAAATCTGCACCGACACTGAAGCGTAACTGATCGTTCGGCGAGTACTGAATCTGCGCCGAGAAAAGGCTGCCCTGATACTCTTGATCGTAAGTCAAGTTAGCCTCCGCTTTAAGGGCGCGACCATAAACGTAAAATACATCACCCTTTATACCAACACGTACCGGATTTTTAAAGCGCGATCGCGATGTGGCGAAAGAAAATGATGATGAAGCTCCATTACTGTTGATATCTTTGATATCGCCGCCACTGATTTGAGCGTACGCGGCATAAACTTCGAGGTTTCGACTGACCAAATTTGAAAGATTATACCCGGCATAGAAGCTTGCCATCGACAATGGCGACAGAGTCTGCATTGTTTGCGAGTCTGCGGCTTCTACGTTTTGAGGTTCGTCGGCTAAGAATGAAAGCGTTGTCTTAAGCGGACCTGAATCCATGTTCAGATCGAGGCTGTACACCTGGTGGTTCAGCACCACCGGCGTTAAAATGACGTTACCTTTAAATGTCGAAATGTCGGCAAAAGTTTCACGTGACAGCGCCAATTCGTTGACCGGTTTGTTGGTGTAAGAGGCATTCAAAACCGGACGATCCTGATTTGCGCCGACGTACGCATTCAGATAAAAACCTGTGTGAGCTAGAATGTCAGTTAAGTTGTAATCACTAATGGCATAAATAATTTCTTGATTCTGATCACCGAAACGAAACTTTTCAGGAGCGGTTTGAGCCCATCGGTTTGAAGAAACAATTTGACCGTCTTTGGCCGTCGCTTGCGGCCCTTGATTCGGAAGGAAAATAGGATTAAACCCTGCATTGATACCGTAGGTCCCGTTGTAAGCATGTCCGGCAAGGCTCACGAACCCTTGTTGTTTAAAGTAGATCGTGTCGTTCGACATATAAGGCTGCATCAGACCCATATTATAGAAACTGTCAGTAAAACTCAGGTTTTCAATCTTACGTCCCGCGGTGACGGAAGCCGTCTTGTCGCCGTAGCCGATGTAAGCTTCAGGCGCGGCATAATAGACACTCTGAGGAGTTGAAAATGTTCCGACTGTTATTTCAGTGTTACTAAAAAATGCGCCTTGTTTTTTAAGCTGTAAATTGACTTCGATTTGCTGTGTGGCACCGCTGTCAGCTTTTGAATAAGATGAATACCCTTGCGCTGCCGCTTCAGCACCAATTTTAAATGCCATATCTTCAGATGCCGCCAGCGGCTTCTTTTTAAAAGTGCTTCGGCCGGTGGCTTGTTTTGAGGCTGAGTTTGGTGCGGCCGTACCTTGCGGCGATGGGGCCTGAACTGTCGAGTTTTGAGAATAGGCTTCGGACATCGAAATCGACGCCATAACAAATAGTATAAGAGTGCTCAACTTAGGGTGACCCATCAACATAAGCCTTCTGTTGCTAATCGCGTTCCAATTTAAAACCAATTTACGCCAAGACCAGACTTTATAACTGTCTAACCCTAGTTTGAGAAGACGCTCTCGGTCATCGTCTAAAAGTTCGACAGTCCTCTTTTGTTAGACCGCGCTTTGTTGCCAAGAGGCTTGGGCGGAATTAGTATTATCTTGGCGGGGGTTTTATGGCAAGGGTACCTGAGTTTGATCATTATATGAATCTGATGTGGGCTGACTATGTTTTGATGAATCCGCAGGCTCAGAAGATTTATAATTTATTTTCGCATGCCGGTGAAAATGTTGAGAATGACCATATTGCGCTCCGTACATTTAATCATCCTCGACTTGGGATAAGTTCTTTGGCTCAGCATTTTTTGCCCTACGGCTATCAGATCAGCGGCGAATATTTTTTCGTTGAAAAGAAGCTTTATGCTCAGCATTTAGAACATGAAGATAAAAGTTATCCTAAGATTTTTATCTCGGAGCTCGAGCTTGAAAAAATGTCTCCTTTTGTTCGTGAAACCTTGAATCAGTGTGTGCATCAAATTCCGAACGACAAGATCAACGACCCGCAGTTTGTGTTCAGCGGCAAACATTGGGTTACTTACCACAGCACTTATCAAAAATTAGCCGCCGAAAGTGAATACGCCTCTTGGGTTTACGCCTACGGCTTCAGACCGAATCATTTTACGGTCAATATTAATAATCTGAAAAATTTTAGTCACATTCATCGCTTAAACGACTTCATTAAAATGAATGGTTTTAAGCTGAATGCTTCCGGCGGCGAAATCAAAGGGACTCCAGCAGAATTACTTGAACAGAGCTCGACGATGGCGCCGGAAGTGAATGTGCAATTTGCTGACGGGATTTACGCGCTACCGGGCTGCTACTACGAATTTGCAAAGCGCTACCCGATGAACAACGGTGAGCTGTACCACGGCTTCATTGCAAAATCTGCGGATAAAATATTTGAAAGTACAAACAAAACTTAAGCCGCTGATTAAGCGACTTTTTTTCCGTTGTGAATGTAATGAATGGTTGCGCCATCGCCTTTTTCATTTTTCCAGTTCGGATGAGCCTTTAAAAATATTTTAGCCAATTGCGGGTCAAATTGCGTACCCGAACAACGTTTAAGTTCAGCATAAATGATATCGTCCGGCAAACCTTTGCGGTAAATACGATTTTCAGACATGGCATCGTAAGTGTCTACGACCAGAATAACACGTGCGATCAACGGAATTTCATCGCCCATCATTTTGTCGGGGTAACCCTCGCCGTCTAAGCGCTCGTGATGGGCGCGGACCGCCGGGATGATTTGTTTAAATAATTCATATTGTTCAAATGGTTTAATGATTTGTTCACTGATCAAGCTGTGGTTTCTCATGATGTCGAGTTCATGCGGATCGAGTTTACCCGGTTTTAAAAGAACGGCGCGCTCGATACCAATTTTACCGATGTCGTGCAGCATTCCTGAGAACTCGGCGACTTTTTGTTCGTATTCATTGAGCCCGGCTTCGCGGGCCAGACGTCGGCTGTACTCGCCGACTCGAAGACAGTGATAGTAGGTGCTAGGTTCAACAGCCTTTAAAGTTTCAAGTAAGGCGCGAATCGAATCATAAGTCCAATCTGGAACATCACCCCAAGACGACATAGCAACTCCCCATAGGCTACAACAGCTAGTTAACTTATCGGGATTTGATTGACTGGACTTGAGAAAATCCGCTTTATTTCTCATAATGAAGCAATGAAAAACACCTCGGTTCCAACTTCGTTTTTGACCTCTGTTTTAGCTCTAATCATCTTCACTTCAGCCACAGCTACAGCGGAAAAGATCAAAGTCCGCAAAGTCAAAGGCAACTCGGCCGTCATCGAAACCATAACGCCACTTGAAGAGGGCCAAACTTACGATCTGGCCGTAGAGCCTGTCTCTCAAGACGTTGACTATAAACAAGGCGTGCTTAAGCAGCGTGAAAATTCAGTCACGTTCGGGGTCAGTTACGAATACATTAAATCCGATCTTTTGCAGCGCTCATCACTCGACCTGCAGGTGCGGTACGGATGGAATTTCGGCTCCATAGAGGCCGGAGTTTTGGCTGGAGCCACCAGTCTTGACCAAGGTGCGGGAGCAACGACCAGCTACATGGGCGGCGGATACTTCGACTACGATCTCGTGCCCAACCGAGAACCAAATAAAATTATTTACGGACCGTTTGTGTTAGCGGCTATCGGCAGCACGCAATACCCGTCTTCGGCAACCGGTGGCAGTTCAAGCCTTCTGAAAGTTAACACCGGCGGATTTTTAACTTACTTCTTCGGTAACTCGACGACCGCTGCACGTGTTGAGGGTTTTTATGATTATCAACAAATCAATACGTCTTCAGTGCAAAACTCGGTTGCGGGTTTTGGTCTTCGCGGTCTGCTCGTTTACTATTTTTAATTTTTAATGGGCGCAGTTCAATTTATTAGGGCAATACAAAACTTTTAAAAATCTGAAACGAATCGCTCAGAGCCGAGTTGAATTCAGAAAAGACGACGCCTGTCTGACTGTTTTCATTGTAGCTGCAGGCGCCGTTGAAACTTCCGTCGGTTCCGTTGACGGTGTTAATGGCCGTCGGAGCTCCCTGCAATGTGCCGGTGTTGATATCTGTAAATTTATATATCTTGCAGCCGTGATAAATTCCGGGCGAACCCGTTGTACCCTCAGGAGAAACCATCAAATAATTTGCTCCGTTGTATTCAAATAATTCGCTGGCAGAAAAATTCAGATAACCTAGACTGACAGCCTCTGTGTTTTGCAGCATTGTCGCTACAAAGCTCCAACCCGAAGTCATGGCGCAAGGCTGCGCACACCGAAATAAAGCCACGCGAAAATTCGAAGCTTCGACACAGATACTGGTCATGTAAAGATAGCTGGAGGTCGAAAGCAGGCCCGGTTCGGTAAAGATCAGACAATTGTTCAGTTGAGCATTTAAAGTATGCAGCGCAATGACCGGAGCTCCACCCACAGGTGAGCCGGTCGTTCCTGATACCGTATTGTTCGCCGTATCATAGAGTCCAGCGCCAAACAGCTTTACTTCGGTCGCCCCCGCAAGCCCCGTAGGCGTCGCGGCCGCTTTGTACGCCAACCATCCGTGCTCGAAGCGACGATCATTGCTCGTATCTTTGACCAGCAGATAGTGGTGACTTAAAAGCTTCCAGCGGCTTGACGACGAAGCCGCATACGGATCATAAAGCAGACGCGAAACTTCGCTTTGCCAGACGCCCGTGCTGGGTAAGCCCGGATATGTGATCGTTACATTCAAAGTGGGATTGACAGCTACTCCGACATCACTCCACGAACTACCGGAGTTTGTGGAGAATGCGACGCGACTGCTGACGGCATTTTGGGTCGGAAAAAGATTAGTGTTATTATCGTTCACGGCCGAATAACTCATCCATAATGTGCCCGACACTGAGTCGTAGGTCAGCGCAGGATCAAAAATACCTTTTGAAGAAACAGACCCGACCGTCAATTTTTCGGAGTTTGAAGGCGAATTCCCGTCTTCTCTCTTTTTACAAGAGACAAATAAAAAACCGATAATAAAAAGGCTTGTGATTAAACGCATGCCTCTTATTATCGGTCTATTCGGTATTATTCTAAACCGGGATTATCGGCAGCTACCTACTGAAGTTGAAGTGCTTGTTTTAACAGAGCTCGCTGCGAACTGCGCTGCATTTTCAGGAGAAGCCGAACCCGCGTTTTTCAAAGAAACCAAAACACTTGTTGTTTTAGTAGTTTGGTAACGAGTGACATCTTCAGAACCGTAGAAGTAACGATCACAAACCGTGTGGCAACGGTAAACCGGAGCTACATCGTGGCAAACTTTGCGGGTTTTACACTGACTCGCATCGTTCGGGTTACATTCAGTCACGTTACTGCAACTTTGTCCGCCACCTTCGTATCCGCATTGTTGACGAGTATCAACGCACTCAGAACAAGAGCGTGATGATTCGCTGATCACTTGAGTTTGAACGTCTTGAGACTTACGTGCATAGACATCATAAGCTTG
>JANPAD010000102.1:0-8979 GCA_031429735.1 Bdellovibrio sp.
CGGCAGACACAGGCACCTTCAGCTTGCGAAATTCTCTTAACATACGCTGGGTCAGATGAACGGGGCAGACTTCGTCGTACCGGCCCCATGCCACGTGAACGGCAAAATCTTTTCGAGCGAGTTGATGCAAATAGTTTGCAGGATTTATACAGCTCCAGGCTTTTCGAAGATCTTCAATAGAAAAGTCTGGCCCGAAACTTTGACGTAGGTGGGCCGTCGCGGTGCTTTGCCAGATCAGCTCGGGAGTGTCGGCCGCGGAAAGATACAAGACAGCCGCTTTTATGCGTTCATCGTGAGCGGCCGCCAGCAGGGCCACCGATGAACCGAGGCTTGCACCGATTATACCGATGTTTTCGTAGCCTTTTGATTGCAGCCAGCTCACAAGAATTTTGGCCTCAATAGTGGCTTGCTGCATACTTTGAATAGTTTGGTTAAGATCGGCGCTCAGCATGCCTGTGGCAATAGGCATAGTCGCAGGGCGTCTTTCATCATGATAAGGAAGGCTTAAGCGAATCGCCGAAATACCGCCTAGACGGTAAAGATTGGCCAACTGATTGTAAGACTTTTTGTCTGAATTCCAGTGCCCAAGTATAATAACTGCAGATTGAGTCGGACGTGGGCTTTTAAAATACTGGGCATAGGTTTTATTGTTTTTTTTATGCGGACTTTTTACGGGACTATCAAATTTAAGCAATCCGTTTTTCAAACGAATTTTAACTTCGGGCGCTTGGTAAAATAGTCTTGATTTTTTTGTTTGCTGCAGTGACCATTTTTTCAATGAATTCAAATCAGGACGTGCGCTCCACTTTTCTATTTTTGAAAATTTAAAAATATTATCAGCAGCGGCCATTTTATTTTCTTTTGCGAGAATGGCATTTTTAAATTTATTTTTTGTGTAACGAATCACGATAGCACCGGCCTGAAGTGTTTTGAAATTTCTTCATAACTGGCCTGAGCAAGTTCTTTACGAGATTTTCCGTTTGAAGGAATAAATTCTGAAAAAATCAGTTCGACCTTTACAGATTTTAACTTTAACAAACCCAAAAGTTGAGGAATAAGCTGCATATCTCCATGGTAAAAAACTAGATCGCGATTTTTCACAGAGAGTGCTTCGTCGTTAACTTCGGTATACCGCAAACACAAAGGCTGAATCGGCAGGCCTGCGCGCACGGCTGATTCAAACAACGAAGATTTAAAAGGTTGCAATCCACTTCCGTCAAAACTCGCGCCCTCCGGAAAAAATACAAATGGCATTCCTTTGCGAAGCTCGCCTTCGAATTTGGCTATGTCTTTTTTAATAAGATGAGGTTTGCTCCGGTTAACAAATAAAGTTTGAGAAATCGTCGTAATCCAGCCGATACCCGGCAGAGTAGCCATTTCGACAAAAGAAACGAAGCGCGTCGGGCGAACAGATAAAATGGCAAGTATATCAATATAAGAAAGATGGTTGGCCACGATAATCCCATTTTGAACTTTTCCATGAATACTGACGTGTATTCCAAGCAACTTCAAAACGCACTTGCAGAATCGACTTCCATTTTTCATTGCCCGAGCCGTACCTCCGGGGCCAATAGCTAACAAGCTGCTGCTGACAAGATAGCTAATAATCAATACAAACATTAAAAAAAATTTATGCATACTCTTTCAGTTAGCATTTTTTAACATCAGCATCAAGCTCTTGGATGGTCAAGTTCACTTTTTTCCTCGACTTGAACATTTTCACAAAAAATATATGATTTTACTCATCATATTGATTGGGGTTTTTCATGAAATTATTTATTTTCAGTTTGGTGTTGGTTTTTATGAATTCGGTCTTTGCAGCCTTTGATCGTCCTGAATCCGTTTATGTCGACAGCAAATACATCTATGTTTCAAATATGTCCGGCGCCGGAAATTTAAAAGACGGCATCGGTTGGATTTCGAAGCTCAATAAAAAAGGCCAAGTGCTTCAAGAGCAATGGGTCAAAGGCCTTAACGCACCGAAAGGTCTTGGCGTCTTCAAAGGCCAGCTCTACACCTCTGATATTGATGAAATCGTCGTCATTGATATCGCTAAAACTTCTATTCAAAAAATTTCTATCCCCGGAGCAAAACTTCTGAATGACATTTCAATCGACCCGACCGGAAATGTTTATATTTCAGATACGTTCGGCGCAAAAATATTCAAACTCGATCAGGCAACTAAAAAAGTTTCAGAGGTTGTAAGTTTAAAAGACGCGCCCAACGGACTTCTTCTTGTTGGAGACGTGCTCTACATCGCAGGTTACGGTAAACCGAAAGCCGATGGAACAGGAATGGAGGATGGACCGAAGGGTGGGCTTTCAAGTTATAACCTTGTCTCGGGAGAACTGAAGTCGATCATTCCTGACATTGGAAAAATTGATGGAATACAAATGCTGAAAGACGGAAAAGTCGTCATCTCGGTCAAGCTCGATGAAGCCTTGTACTGGGTTGACTTAAAAGAAGGAAGAATCACAGGATCTCTTCGCGGATCAAGCTCTATTGCGACTTTTACTGATGTGGCTGATATGGGTTATGACCCGACGGCCGACTTACTTTACGTTCCGAATACAAAAACTCATGATATTCAAAAAATTCGACTGAAATAAGAGTGATTATGGATTTAATCACTATTTTCGGACCGCCGGCCGTTGGCATGGCTCTCGAGAAAAGAACCGAACTTAAACTTTTTCATAATCATATGAGCATTGAATTTGTTCAGCCATTTTTTAATTATGGTACTAGATCAATATGATCGAAGACGTGAAAACGTTAACCCGCAAGGGTATTAAGCATCTTCAGACGACGGCAAAGCCCCTGTTGATGTGCTATTTTTGCACACCTTTGACGAATTATTCACCGCTTTTGAACAGGCCTCACTGACGATTGAGAAAACCGAGGCTTACGGCCCCTTTATTTACATCTGGGGACGAAACCCCTGACTCCCACGGCTGGCTTAGTGCTTGCCTCAAGGCCCCCGTTTATTTAAGATCTCCTCTATGAAACTATGCCCATGCCAATCCGGACTTGAATTTGCTAACTGCTGCGAACCTTTTTTAACAGGCATTGCCTACCCTGAAACCGCTGAAAAGCTGATGCGTTCGCGCTACACAGCTTTTGCAATGGTGAACGTAGATTACCTTAAGAAAACTTTGGCCCCGGAATCGCAAAAAGATTTTGATCTTCCGGCCACACGCGAATGGGCGCAAAGTGCTGAATGGCAGGGGCTTAAAATTTTAAGCACTGAAAAAGGACTAGCTGGCGATAAAACCGGAATGGTTGAATTCACAGCGACCTACAAATACAAAAACGAAGCCTTAGACCACCACGAAACAGCGCAGTTTAAAAAAGATTCGCACGGTCACTGGATGTTCGTTGATGGCGATGGTCACACACACCCAGCCGGTGAAACTCATCATCATCATGAAAAACCGCAAACTGTGGTTCGTGAAGAACCTAAAATTGGTCGTAATGACCCCTGTCCTTGCGGCAGCGGTAAGAAATATAAAAAATGTCATGGGACCGCAGCATGATCGTCATGAAGCGTTTTCTTTTCACTTTATTACTTGCTTTCAATTTGCTGGGTTGCGCTTCGGTAGCGGCCACTGCGCCTTCACCTGAATTTGCTAAATGGGCGGCTCTACAAAATCCCTCTAAAGGCGCCACAGAAATTTACGGAACATTTCAGGCCGGCTGTATTACCGGCGCAAAACCGTTGGCCCTTGAAGCCCCCGGACATTTTGTAGTGAAACGCTGGCGCAACCGTTCGCACGGCCATCCGGTCATGATCGCTTATCTGGATAAAATTTCGCAAAAATTGGTTGAAAGTAATTACCCGACCATGATTGTTGAAGATATCGGTTACCCACGCGGCGGTCCGTTTTTGAACGGTCACAACAGCCACAACATCGGCCTAGACGTAGATATTTCGCTTCGCTCAGTCGTTCAATTGCCCACGCCTGAAGAAAGCGACTCATGGGTTTCGCCTTCTTACGTTGACGACCGTAAATTTATGAAAGCCAACTGGGGCCCTGATCAAATTCATCTGACTGAGATTGCGGCGAACTTTCCTGAAGTGAACCGTATTTTTGTTGCACCCGCGATTAAAAAATATTTCTGTGAGAAAAACCCGACAGTACCCTGGCTTTATAAGCTACGCGCTTGGTGGGGACATGATGATCACTTGCACGTACGCTTAAGCTGCCCGGCGGACAACCCGAACTGTACGAACCAAGCGGACTTAGACTCAAGTACTAATGGCTGCAACAGCGCCGATTTTATCTGGTGGTTTTCAGCAGAAGCCGACAAGGAATGGGAGCAAAAGCAAAAACCCAATCCAAATCCGCAACCAAGACCGTTTCCGGCTTTGCCTGCGCAATGTGAAGCTGTAAAGACGGCCCCTTAAAGCTTAACTTCGTCGCTTAAGTACGAGTTTTATCTTTTCTACGCACGTACAAAGTTTTAATGACTTCAGCAATGACGACTTTGTCGTCATCGACAATTTGAACCGGCAAGTCGAAAACATATTTCGGATTTTCATCGGCTTGTTTTTTAATGGCTGCAATTTGCTCTTTTGGCAATCGGAAATAGGCATACACGGTGCCACGACCCGGTTTTTTAAAATCGATTTTGGCCGCTTTATCCCAAACGACGTAGTTGTGGCCCAAATTATTAATCAGCATCAGCATGTAATACGGATCCGTCATGGCGTACAGCGAACCGCCAAACTGAGTGCCGACGTAATTACGATTGTACCAAGTCAATTTCATTCGCACATCAAGTTCAGTGTAGTCATCCATAACACGTGTGCAGCGAATACCCGCGCCGAGGTACGGAAAATAAAGGTTTCCGATAATACGCATTAGCCACGCCGGCAACTTATCCGCCAATTTTCGCAGGAGGTTCGCATTCATACTGCAGTCCTTTGAGTGATTAATTGCAGACAAGCTTGATAGGTCTCATTCAAAATTTGCATTGATTTCATGTCATCTTTTTCAAGTCGTGCAAGCTGCACGGCCCCTACACACATCGCCATAATGGCATGGGCTTTAGATTTGTTTCCGGGGCTTAAAATCAGTAAACGTCTTTGTAAAATTTCAGCGAAGCTTTGAGTGTACTGCATAAGCCCCGTCTGCTGCTGCAAATCGAGTTGCACAATTTCAGTCGACAATGTAGTCAGCGGGCAACTATTCGTTTTTGAATCGCGGTGTTCGCGCGATAAGTACACACGCAAGGCACGCTGGACCCAAGCGTAAGCGGATTCTTTTTCTTGAACGACCAATAACAATTCGCTCGAGCGCTGAATTTTATGTTGAATGATATCGTTTAAGAGATCTGATTTTGATTTAAAGTGATTGTAGAAAACCCCACTGGTCATGCCGATGGACTCGGTGATTTGGTCAACACCGGTGGCCTGGTAGCCGTTTTCTGAAAACAGTTCGTTAGCCTTCGCTAAAATTCGTTGCTTGGTGTGTTCGCTTTTTTTATATTTCAACATAACTTAAAATATAACGGTCGTTATATTTTAAGTAGAGTATTCTTACGATCGTTATAAATCTCGACGTTGGGTTAGTTACACTGAAGCGAGCTTAATTCAGGTGGTGTTGGCGTAGTACTGTCTTTTAAAACCCAGCAGATATGTTGACTGACTATCGAGTAAGCGCCGTAAGATTCTTTACTGCCGCAACCTGCTCCTGCATAAATTCCAGAAACAATGCCGGCTAAATAAACTTGTCCGTCCTTCGCAGTCAGGAAAAGTCCGCCGCCAGAGTCTCCTTCACAAAGCCCACGGTTTTTTTCAGCGCTACGAGCCATTAAAATGTTAATTGTCGAATCGTGAGTGACGCTCATGCTGAGCTCTTTTTTGAGGTCGCTTTTACTGGGGCTGAGGTCGCCGTGTTTCGGGCGTTCGGTCATACCGTAACCGTAAACCATTGCTGAATTCGAACCGATCAGCATTTGATCAATATCAGCCGTCTGCGTGAATAATCGCGGCAGTTGCTGCGGAGTCAGACCAAATGTGACAAGTAAGTCTTCGGATATTTTCAAATACGAAAAATCATACTGAATATCTATGGCTTCTTTTTTACCCGAGGCCGTGGGCTCGATATAAAGCGGATGCCGGCCATAGTTCGAAGCCAAGTGCAGGGTTTTCCAGCGGCCTTCAGCGTTGACGACATTAGTGATGTCGACTTTACTGGAATCTTTCGAAACACCATCTAGACAATGACCCGCAGTCAAAACCAAATGAGCCGAAATAATCACGCCGCTACAAGTACGACCGTACCCGTCAACACGAATAGAAACTGTTGAAGCACTTTTCACTTTGTCAGGATTACGACCGTTGATAATGGCTTGCGCTGAAACGGAAACGAACAAAGCCAACACAACTAAAATATTTTTTAACAACATAACCAAGCCTTTCAATTACGTGGTGCCCAAGTTATTGATAGGAGCCACAAAAAGTAAGAGATTTACCCATACTGGAGGCTGCCAAAACGGCCTAAATTGCATATAAGGCCACCAATTCCTACAAAAACCGATTTCACAACGTCACGAGGGCACTTAAAGCAACCTCCGTGCCCGCAGCGCCCTACATTAAACATTGATTTGCGGAGCGTTTGGACTGACGCTTTGAGCGAGGTATTGGATGAAAAACTTGATGTGTTTAGTTGTAACTTCTCTGCTGACTTCGCCTCTGTTCGCGATTACCCAACCCCGCTTTTTGCCCTTAGACCGCACCGTGATGGTCGCGGTTCGTGATACTGACATTACCGGAGCTTCTGATGGTGATGCCAGCCGGTTGTATGCTTTGATGGATGTGTCTGAGCAGGATAGTTCAATGGGAAAAGGCAAAAGCATCAAAACCTTAGCCAAAGACTTTACCCTTGTTTGCTCGAAAGAAAAAAAGCTGTGCAGTGTGATTTTAAATAAGTCCACGAATACCGTCATTTCAGGTGCAAAGAAATTTGCTTCGTTTGAAGTTGCCGGCGCAGTTTCCGATGAACTGCTAGCGCAGTTCAAACGTTCGGACAAAGGTGACTTTTCGTTTGTAGCAACAGATGAGCTATTTCATATTCACGCGGTTCCGGGTCATTTTATTTTCGAAATTCAGGCGCAATAGTCTGATTAAAATTTCATACATTGGAAATAAAAAAGCCAGCTTTTAAACCGGCTTTTTTTATAACTAAAATATATTTAACTCATTCGAATTACTGAATCGGAGCCGGTTGCGGAGGATTTGAAACTATTGGGCAGTTCGCCTTGTAAACTGCTTTCAGCTCTTCAGTCGGTTCTTTAGAACAATCGAGATCGAGGTTTTGGTTTTTATATTCAGGTTTTGCCATTTCACCGGCCAATGTACAGCCCATGACCAGATCAGTTCTGACGTTACCTGTTGTCGAAGTACGAACCACGGTGTCAAGTGGCGCCGACTCATTCAGAAGTATCACTACCGCCGGATTAATCGTTTTTGATAGATCGTCAGTTGCATCGTTCACGCTGACCAAAATAGCTAACCTCGGTGAGTGCTTACGTAAACGAATAATCGGTCCTACTTTTTCAGAGCTATTAGGAATGAATTCAAGTGGCTTAAGAAATAACGAAAAAATCGTTTTTTCATCAGCCGACTTCATCGTCGCTTTCAGAACTTTTTTCAAGTCAGCGTCAGCTGCGGCTTGAGCTTTAAGATCGTACGATAAATTTAAACCTTCAACAACCGGTTGTGGAACTGGGGGCGGAGGTGGAGGAGTTGCACCCGGATCAGTACCTTCAGCTGAAACTGCAACTGCATTTGGAGGCAAAACTTCAGCTTGAGGAAGTGTTGTTTCAACAGCCGTCAATTTGCAAGTAGCTGAAAGAGTTTTATATTTTTCTTTTAAAATGAAAGGTGCAGATTTGTCCTGAAATACGTCTAAACCATCAGTTTTAGCCGTTGCAGTCAGTGCAGGTTTATCTTGGTTGGGCTTCTGTGCGCACGCAGCTAGGGCGGCGACCACTGAAGCTAAAGCGACTGTTTTTAAAATATTGTTCATCGTTCCCCCGAATGACTTGTAACAGATATATTATAGGGGGTTAAAAAAGACAAACGAATCCAAGTGGCTCATTAATGGTATCTATAAATATTATAGGGTTTCGATTTGCAGCTTTCGGTAAAGACTTTCTTCGCCTGCAAAGCTTGTGGCTATACTCAAAACGTATAAAACCCAAAGCCACCAGCCCCAGCCCAGAAGTGTCAGCATCAGAAAGAAACTGGTCCACTTCAGCCGAGTTCCGGTCGCAAATAGAATATAAGCTCCAAAACCTGCGCCCAACACAGGGCTTAAACCAAAGGTTTGAAAGAACGCGGCCCCTATGAAGCAGCCTGAAAACACCAACGGAATAAATTCGCCGCCCAAAAAACCCAGGCTTGTTGTGATCAGGGTTAAAATCAATTTAACAAATCCTGTTTCATACGAGCCCGTTAATGAATTCAGATCCTGAAACTGTTCAAGACCTAAACTTTGATAAATTCGAAACTGGGGTAAGTACAAGAAAGTCATCAGTAAAACTACAACAAGCAAACGCACGAACAGATTTGACTTTGCAAAAAACAAACTCAATACACGGCGAAGCTTTTTATAATAACGCATCAAAAATCCGACACCAACTCCAAATAAAAATAAAACAAAAAGCTTCATAAAAAAACCGCTGGTGTCATGAAATTCAATAGCGGCAAAAAGTGCATGAGTTCCGAAGCTGCGCGTCACCAAAACCGCCACCATTGCACCAATCAACGACAAGGTCTTTTGCAATAACGAGGTGAATCCAAAAAGCTCTAACATAAAGACCGGGGCTAGCCACGCTTGCCCCAAAATGCACGCAAAACCTATTGAGGCCGCCACCGGTCCCCAAAAAGCCCATGTTAATTTAAACAGACGTACTAATCCCGAAGAAAATAAAACGACCGCACCTTCGCGGCCAAGACTCATGCCCGAAGAA
>JANPAD010000103.1:0-2098 GCA_031429735.1 Bdellovibrio sp.
ATTTTCTTCGCCCTGATTTGGCTTTGAAGCGCAGCAACGATTACCTGAATTCGAACGCCGATGTTTTCGGGGCCCGCATGACATTTATTACAGTTAAAAATTTGAAATGCCAGCCGCAGTTTAAAGGTCTTTATGATGAAATGAAAGCGGGCCGCAAAGAAATCGCCCCCGATGATTTCAGAGAGCTCATTGAACTTTCAGACGAAGTTGTGCGCTTTGAACGTGAAGACATCATTCGTTACAACGGGCAGACAGGGCCACATATGTCGCGTAACCACATGTCGTTTGACCCCGACGAATTGTTCGCCGATTGGCTGGCGTTTCGCGCCATGCAGGCCAAGATGGAGCGCATGCCCGACCTTAACGACCGCCGTGAATTCGCATTTTTGAGCGTGGCCTCATCGTGCTCAAGACCTAGTATCAATACGACGGCTAAAGAGCTCAGTTCGGTGCAAAAAGAATTTTCGCTTGAACCGCACCCTGAACGTTCGGCGCGTATGCGTTCGGTTTTCACAAAATCAATAGCCGAGCAGCTGAATTGCAAACCGCCGGCAAAGATCAGTCAAGTGAGTCAGTGTGATGTGGATTAGTTATTGAACCACTTTAGAAAGATAAAACTTCAACTCGCCGATGCTTTCACGAATGTCATCTAAAGCACGGTGCGAGTTTTGTTTTTTGTACTCAAGATTATATTTATTGTTCATCACTACTTTAAAAGAACTGACATCCACCATGCGGTAGTGCAGGCGGGCTGAAAGGTTTTTAAAATATTTATCAATAAATAATCGGTCTTGCGCAATTGAATTGCCGGCCATGATGGGCCGTTTTTTAAGATCAGTTTTCGATAACGGAAAGTGTTTGTTAATCAAATCAATCAGCTTCATTTCCATCATTTCAGGGTCCATGCCTGTTGGCACTTTAGCCGTCAGGCCTGATTTTCCGTGGTGTTCGGTGTTCCACGAATCCATGCTGTCGAGGTAGCTTTGCGGCTGCTTCACAATGGTTTCAAAACTATCCAGCTCACGAAAGTTCATGTCGGTTACAATGCAAGCCACTTCAATGACGACCTCTTTGTTCACATCAAGGCCGGTCATTTCCATATCTAGCCACAGTAAGTTTTCAACTCTTTCGTAAGCCATTTAATTACTTGGTTTCTTTTTTGACTTCAGTCTTAGTTTCAGTCGTTGTTGCGGCGTTTGCAGCTGCATCGCCGGCCGCATCTGTTTTTTTTGTCGACTTTTTCATGTTTACTTTTTTAACGACATTGGTTTTGCCGTTCTTAGCCGTCGTCACTGTTTCAGTGGCCGTCGTTGTCGTCGTTGTTGTTAAACCTGCCACCGGATTTTCAGCAGTAGTTTCAGCACCGGAAACTTTTACTTCTTTCACTTGGTGGTCAACTTTAGCCACGCGGTATTCGCTGCCGGCCGCGGTCACTTGTTTTTTAACCAGCTCAACATCAACCTTTGTTTCAGGTTTTGAAACGATCGTGACTTCACCAATTTGTTTTTTTTCGTCGACAAGTTTCACGTCACATGACGCCGCGTTTTTAGCGATCTCTTCGTTACCGCAAACTTTTGCCTTCACCATGTCTTTACAGCCCGAGCAGTGCATGCCCTCAACAGTTATCGTTGTGGTGCTGTCAGCCAATGCGACAGATGCGATCATAGAAAGGCCAAGCGCCCATGATAATTTCATCGGTTACTCCTTTGAGAGTCTTGTTATTTGGTAAGAGACACAGCCTAGCAAGGCCCAAGGCAGAGGTCATCCCATTTTGTGCGTAAAATGAAAGCAAATGCCATTTTCAGCTTGAGTTTGGGGGTCAATGCCTTTAGTTTTGGTGTTCACAATTGTTTCTTTACTACGGAGTGGTAGTTAAGTTGGTTATAACGTCCGCCTGTCACGCGGAAGGCCGCGGGTTCGAGTCCCGTTCTCTCCGCCAATTTTTTCTTTAATAATAACGGAGCAAAATGTCGACTCCTTTACGATCTGATTTAATTAAAGAATTCAAAAAAGATGTGGGTGAAGCCCTAAATCCCCTTAGGCACAGCTGGGATAAACTAAAAGAAAAGCCAATTCCATTAATACTAGACAAACAAAA
>JANPAD010000104.1:0-5580 GCA_031429735.1 Bdellovibrio sp.
CGCGATCTGACTTTGTTGCTTGAGCAGTCTGAGGCCTTGAAGGCCGAATCTGAAGAGCTGACGATTGAGTCTCAAGCCAAATCAGAAGCGTTTACAGCTAACCAAATTCGTTATAATCAAATCGACACTGAATTGACGGACAAGCGCCGCGAACAAATTGCTTTAGGGCAAAGTGAATCGGCTTTGGACGCTCAGACTCAGTCATATAGCTCACGCCGTGCCGAACTTGAAGCGCAAGTGGCTGACGAAGAAATCGTTTTGAATGAGTTACGTGAAAAACTGCACGAATTCGAAACGCGCCGTCGTAAAGTGAACAATTCCCTCGATTCAGAACGTCAAATGCAAATTGACCTTTCGTCAGACGTGACTGCGTTTGAAGAGAACAAACGCGTTTTGACGGCCTCATTAGCTCAAAAACAAATCGAAGTTCAAGAGTTCAAAGACAATTTGAATGAAACAGCTTCGCGCCTTTACGGTTTAGAAAACCTAGCGGCTAACTTCGAAGGTTTCGAAGAAGGCGTTAAGCAGGTTATGTTGTGGAGTAAGGCCAAAGCCACCACGCAAATGCACGCCGACGGCACTGTGAGTGAATTCTTCAAACCGGTTTCGGAAGTGATTGAAGTTCCGGCCGATTTTGAAATCGCGATGGAAGCCGCACTGGGTTCTAAGCTGCAAATGTTACTTTCGCAAAAATCAGAAGCAGCCGTGGAAGCCGTTGATCACCTGAAAGAACACAATTCAGGCCGTTCAAGCTTCTACTCAAATGACGGTGTTTTCACGAAGTCATTGCAAGGTAATCCGCAAGGCCAATCAGGTGTTGTGGGTCTTTTGAAAGACATCGTTCGTTCAAGTGACACCTACGCTACGAAAGTAAATGAAATCTTAGACGGTGTTGTGGTCGTTGACTCAATTCGCACGGCTTTAAATTTACGTCCGAACTTTGCGGGCTGGACATTCGTTACCCAAGACGGCGATACGTTGTCTGCCGACGGTGTTTTGACAGGCGGGTCAAAAGATTCAGCTGAATCCGGCGTCTTAAAACGTCGCCGTGAAATTAAAGAGTTAACGGACCGTAAGATGGAATGGGCCGGCAAACTGGCGCTGGCCACTCAGGCTTTGAAAAAAGTTGAAGAGCAATTGTCGAATGTGGTCACCGACTTCGAAGGCGCGCAACAACGCCGTCTTGAACAAGAGATCAAAGTCGCTGAACTGCGTAAAGATCTTGAACGCGCTGAAAATGAATTCAACCAAGCGCAAAATGCGGTTGAAAAACAAGAGCGTGAAGTGCGCCGCATTTCAGAACAAACCGAGCAGCTCGTCACTAAAATGGACGAGTTAGCGGAACGTTTAGTTGATGTACGCACCCGTAAACTTAAACTTGAAGACTCAACATCGGCCTTGAACACGGAATACAATGAAATGAAAGATGGCTTTGAAGCCCAACAGGCTGAAGTCATGGATTTACAGGTTCGTTCAGCGCAACGCACGCAAGAATTTGCGGGCGTCACACGTCAACTCGAGATGGTTCAACGCCAAGTGAATGATCTTGATTCACAACTTTCAAGGATGTCGGAAGAAGCTGAAGGCTACAATTCACAAATGACCGAAGGTCAGTATGTGCTTGAGCAAGCTAAAATCGACTTTGAACGTATGCTTTTAGAAGTTGAAACTAAACGCACTGAAATGTCTCATGTGAAAAATCAGTTTGAAATTGAAACGGCGCATATCCGTGAACTTGAAGAGCGCACTCACAGACTTCAACGTGAACGTAATGAACGTATGGCCCGCATGACGGATTCTCAGCTGAAACTTGAACAAGCGAAAATGAAAGAACAGTATTTGATCGACCAAGTTCGTGAAAAATACATGTTGAATCTTCCGGACATCACCGACAAATACGCAGGCCGCGAAGGTAACCCAGAAGAGGCCGATGCTGAATTGAAGGATTTACGCGATAAGCTGTCAAAAATTGGCGAAGTCAATTTGTCGGCCATCAACGAATTCTCTGAAACGCAAGAGCGTTACACGTTCTTGACTCAGCAACATACAGATTTAACAGATGCTAAAGAGCAATTACGTAAGGTGATTGATCGTATTAATAAAATCTGTTCGAAACGTTTCAAAGAAACTTTTGATTTAGTGAATGATCGTTTCCAAAAAGTATTCCCGGTCTTGTTCGGTGGTGGTGAAGCCATGCTTCAATTAGTTGAAGACATCGAAAAAGGCGAAATGGGTATTGAGATCATCGCGAAACCTCCGGGCAAGAAAATGCAAAATGTAACTCTGATGTCGGGTGGCGAAAAAGCCCTGACAGCGGTTGCGCTTGTGTTCTCGATCTTCCTGGTGAAACCTTCTCCTTATTGTTTATTGGATGAGGTTGATGCTCCACTTGATGACGCAAACGTTTTCCGCTTTAACGACTTGGTTAAAGAGATGGCTAAACGTTCGCAGATCATCGTTGTGACGCATAATAAACACACGATGGAAGTAGCTCAGAAACTTTACGGCGTAACAATGCAAGAGCGCGGCGTTTCAACGATGGTTTCTGTAAGTTTAGCTGACATCAAATAGTTTTTATCCTAGAGTTAGCCTCTATGTCAGAGGCTAACTCAAATCAAATGCTTATATTATTGGGATTCGTTGCTTTTCTTACCTTTGTTGTCATCGGCGTTATTATATTTTCGCAGATCAAAAAAGATAAAAAAAAAACTGAATTAAATGATCAAAGTACAAAAAATTTAAATCCCCCGGCTCAAATTCTTTCTGCAGAACCTATCAGGCTAGCTGAAGATGTGCCTGCATCAGAATTATTTGAAATTAACGCTGGAAAGCCTTCCGTTCAGCAAGCGCGAGCTGTGGCCGACCAGTTTGATGCGCCGGTTGAGACCGAGCCCAACCTTGAATCCGCACTTAAAAAGACCGAAGAAAATTTTTTCGGTCGCATTCGCCGTGCTTTTCTGAACAACGATAAAAAAGATGTCCTCGAAGCGGTTGAAGAGATTCTGTACACCAGCGATTTAGGCCCGACGACCGTGCAAAAACTTTTGGGTGTTATTGAAGAAGAGCTTTCAGGTCGTGAGATGAGTAAAATTGAAACGGTGAAGGCCGCCCTTCGCCAGCAGATGATCCGTATTCTTGAGCCGGTTCACCGCGAACAAAAATCGGTGAATGTGGTCGACCTGGTTCGCCGTGCGCCGCAAGGGCCGACGGTTTTGATGATTGTCGGCGTGAATGGCGCGGGCAAAACCACTTCGATCGGTAAAATGACCGCCCAATTGGCGTCGCAAAATTTTAAAGTTTTAGTCGCGGCCGGTGATACCTTCCGTGCGGCGGCAGGCGGACAACTTAAAACTTGGACCGATCGGGCCAGCAGTCACTCGTCGGCCGAAGGGGCAGTTGAAATTTACTGGCCCGATAATACAACTGACCCAAGTGCGGTTGCGTTTGATGCCATCACCAAAGCCAAATCTCTTAACTTTGATTTCGTTATTTTAGACACCGCAGGCCGGCTGCACACACAGGCGCCGCTGATGGATGAACTAAAAAAAGTAAAACGTGTGATGGCGAAAGTTATCGCGGATGCTCCCCATGAAACGTGGATCGTGCTTGATGCGAACTCGGGGCAAAACGCTTTGATTCAGGCAAAGGAATTTAATCAGGCCTTGGGTTTGTCGGGTGTGGTCCTTACTAAAATGGACGGTACGGCTAAGGGCGGAGTTGCTTTGGGTGTCGTCGATCAATTACAAGTGCCGATCAAGCTGGTGGGCATCGGTGAAAAAATCAATCATCTGAAAGCGTTTCAGTACGAAGAGTATGTTGATTCGATACTAGGTAAGCAATGACCGATCGAAAGGCCTATGTGGCTGTGGTGATCGGCCTTGTTGCGTTGGTATTTTTTTTCATTTTCCGGCCTGATTCAAAAGGCGCACTCTTCAAATACGTCACAAAAAAACCGGGCGAACTTGCGGGCTTACCCGCAGCTGAAAAAGTAGAACCCAAAAACGTTAATTTGATTGCAGCCTTGGTGAGCGATCTTGTTTCGCCACAGCGAACAGTTGAAGCGCTAAATCGAAATACAGTCATCCAAAACATAAAAAATTACGAAGCAGCGAACGGCTCAGTCAAAATCATTCCTATTTGTGACGTGCTGAAGTTGTCGGGCAAAAACTACGACGGAGCGGGCAGTACTGAAATTAAAAATGACCTGTTTGAGATTCTACGTACGCATGCCGAGTACACGATCGAAAGCCGCTGTGCCGGAACTCGTATTTGTGATCCGCTCTACAGTGAAATAGTAAGGTCGAATAACGCAGAAGATCTTGAATGGATTGAACCGTTGTCACAGGCTCGCAGCACCGAAGAAGTTTTAAGTCTGGATATCAAAGGCGATGAAATTTTGTTTTTTAAGGCGCTGGTTTTAGGCGGCCAGATCGCAGCACAAGAAATTAATTCAGTTATTGATTTGAAAAAATCTATTTCGATGCTTATGCATCTTGAAAATAAATATCCGGATAACGGTATTTACCCGTACATGATGATCGCGGTTAAAGCCAAAGCACAAATGAGTTTTCAGGGCGATCTTGAGCGTTTTTTAAATGCAAAGAATTGGGTGGGGCCGGCCGAACGATTCACAGATTTTTTATATCGACAGGCAACTGTATCGCCTGCGAACTATTTCAGTTATTTGGCCAAGCTAGAAGCGTCTCCTAAACCTTCTTACTATGCGACTCACCAAATTTTTAAAACCATTATTCCTCAGTTGCCTGAATTCCAAAAAGAAAAATTTAAGAAAATAGCCGGGTTTTTATATGATCTTCATGTACACAGTAAAGGCCGACTTTCGGGTTTATTAGGTCGAGCCTATGCTGATAACTGGTTGCGCCGATTACACGATGCAAAGGTAGCCCAGTTTGTGGATTATTATGAGATCCCAAAAGGAACCATTAACTATAGCCGTTTGTGGGACAGTTTTTATGGTAAAGTATACGACGGCAAATGTGATGAAGCAGATTTGACCAATGTTTTTAAAAATGAACGAGATTGGGCTGAAAAGGATATGATTTTCAAATGAAGATACTATTTTTAATTTTCTTAATGACCTTAAATTTGGATATTCTTCGGGCCGAGAACATAGGCCTATCCGGCATGAGAAGTCCACCTGCCAAAAAACGTCGTATTACTCCCTATCAAGAACAAATCGAAAAGTGTTTCGGAGACATGCTTCCGGAGGTCACGAAAATTCGTGATAACAAAATGCTCTATGTCGATATCGCCAAGATCTACACGCTGCAAGCCTCTGAAACCACCTATCGCGAAGTCGTCTACACCATGAATTCTGAGAAGCGTAAACTGAAGTTCGACGATGATATTGTGCAGTTTTACAAAGTGGACGCCGAGGGTGCCTTGACGCCTTCTGGAACAGATAATCTCAGTGCAGACAGCAAAAGCAACGGATTGCGTTATAAGATTTCAAGTCGTGAAACACGCATCAACCAACTGCTCAGCGGTGCCCAAATTGAAAGCGATTTTATGAAAACCACTGAGTACCGGTCTAAACAACTTATCCTCAACCTTATTTGG
>JANPAD010000105.1:0-3096 GCA_031429735.1 Bdellovibrio sp.
TGGCAATTTCACTTTCAAGTACGGCCGTAAAGCTGATCAACTTCGACACACGGTCTGCCATTTGACAGATACGGGTCGTAAGATAAAACGCATAAACTAAAAGAAATGAAATCAGGGTGATGTAAACTAAGTGGTCACCACCGTACAAACCAAACACACTCCGTGCAAGATAGGCATACAGACCTTCAAAAAGACTGATGGATGCCAGAAAAAGTCCGATAAAAATCCACAGAACCGCATAAGACGGATGAAGGCTGTGCTTTTTGACCGATTTGACGACGACAAAAATAACCAGCAAGGCAATAAGTAGAATGCAAAGTTTAAGAACGATGTTCATATTTCAAAAGCTTTCCTTTAAGAAGTTGCTGCTGCAGAATACAGCCCAAGACAATAACTAACCCTTTGAGGGGAAAAGTAACTGACTTCCAAATATTAAACAAAGACGTCCCACCCTGACGAGCGCGCATTTCAATAGGCACTTCGCCCATCTTGCCACCCGTGTAGTGTGTGATCAAAAGAAACTGACTGGTGTTGTCGTAGAGCTCTTGTTTATACACATGTCCGAAAAAGGTGATGACCTTGCGGCTGTAAGACCGAAAGCCTGAAGTCACATCAGTCAGACGGGTTTCAGTAATTTTCGAATCAATTTTTGAGAACATTGAAATGCCGATGCGTCTTAAAAAGAAAGACTGAAAACCTTTACCTTCTAAAAAGCGTGAACCGATGACAACGTCCAGCTCGCCATTTTTAACGGGATCAATAATTTTATTTAACTGGGCTGCTTGGTGCTGCCCGTCTCCGTCAAATTGGCAAAGAATGTCGTAACCGTTGCGGTAGGCGTACAAAAAATAAGTCATGGCCGCGTTTGAGTAGTTACCGCTGTTAATACAGTGGCTGACCACCGGAACACCGTTTTTTCTGGCAATGTCCGCCGTACGGTCGTTCGAACCGTCATCGATCACCACAATGTCGTATCCGAAGTTATGCGTTTTCAAGTCACTCAGCGTCGCCTCGATATTAACCGCTTCGTTAAAAGATAAAACAGCGATCAAAATTTTTGGTTTTTTTTCAGTCATGAATTAGGCTCTCTAGTTAAAGGCTTCGGTGTCAGATTTATATTCGGATTGCGTAATACCCATTAAAATAAGGTCGGCGAAGGTATTTTCATCTCGCTTAATGAACTCGCGCAAGCGGCCCTCTTGATTGAACCCGCACTTATTGTAAAAATTAACAGCTTTTGAGTTATCCGAAAAGACTTCTAATTTCAAAGTATGTAAGTTCAGTTGATCAAAAGTGATGGTTAGTAAATTTCGCATAAGATCTTTTGATGCTGTTTTTTCAGTGCAGTTCGGGTTTTTATAGATACCCAAATAGGCGTTACCGTTTTTACGGTCGATACGTCTTAAAGAAATAACACCTTTATCACCCACCATCCAGTAAAGCGAATTCGTATCTTTTTTCAATTGGTTCAGAAACGACAAGTGCTCTTCTAAAGAAATTTCGTGCGACGAAAACATTCGCGTGCGAATCTCGGCATGGTTACGCCAGCTCAGCACGCGCCATTTTTCTTCATCGGTTAATTCTAAAAATGATTTAATTTCATTCATTTTGCAAATCTTTTCAAAACGCCGTGAAAGCGGCTGACGATTTCATTTAAATCTTCGTCGGTTAAAGACGGATAGACCGGCATTGAAATTTCACGTTCATAGAAACGTTCAGCGACCGGAAAATCTCCCGCTTTAAAGCCGTAGCGTTTTTTATAATAAGGCTGCAGCGGCACAGGATAATAATGCACCTGAAGGTTCAGCCCTTCAGCCTGCAAGGCTTGAAAAATTTCACTTTTGCCGACATTGAATTTTTCAAGATTCAAAAGCGCCGGATACAAATGGTAAGCGTGCTCGACGTTGGCTGCAACTTTTGGAGTAGAAACGAAATTTTTATCTAAATTTTTATTGTAGCACTGTGCGATCTCACGACGACGTTTGTTGAACTCGTTCAGTCTTTTCAACTGACTTGAACCTAAAGCGCACTGAAAATCAGTAATGCGATAATTAAAACCTAAGGTATGCATTTCGTAATACCAAGGCCCGTCATTTTTTTCGAGAACAGTCGGGTCTTTCGTCATGCCATGTGTTCGCAAAGTTTTGACGCGATTAATGAAATCGATATCGTTTGATAGTACCGCGCCTCCTTCACCGGTCGTCATCGACTTCACTGGATGAAAACTCAGGTTCACGGCCTTGGCATATTTGGCCGAACAGATCTCATCTCCGTCAATAGTCGCACCCATGGCGTGACACGCATCATCGACCAGATCAAAATTATAAGACACAGCTAACTGACTTAACTTTTTCCAGTCACAAGGGTAACCGCCGAAATCAACGGCCACGACGGCCTTGACCGACGTTCCTTTGCTTTTCAATTCATTAAGTTTGATTTCAAGTTTTTGCGGGCAAATATTAAAAGTCGTTTCATCAATATCCACGAAGTCGACATCGGCTCCGCAATACAATGCACAATTTGCAGAAGCTAAAAATGTATTGGGCGTTGTTAAAATCAGATCACCTTTTTGCCAACCCAGTGCCAAGCCGATCAAATGCAGGCTTGCGGTGCCGTTCGACACAGCGACTGCGGCTTTAGCGCCGAAACGCTTGGCGAGATCATCTTCAAATCGTGAAACAGATGGGCCTTGTGTAAGCCAGTCAGATCTTAAGGCCTGTATGACGGACTCAACGTCGCCGTCTGTTATGGATTGCTTGCCATAGCTGTACGTTTTTTTCAAAAATACCTCGCTGTTTAACCAATGAATTTGATAGCATTAAAACATAGAGCGGACAAAGTTTTAATGAGAGTTTTCGAGGGCATAGGGGATATGTTGCACATCAGCAACCGTGTGTAAATTAGTGGCATTCCTGAGCTGGTTGCCCGGAGACTTGGCCTATGATTTAACTCGTTCTCGCAAATACTTCATTAAGTCATCTTTGAGTTCATCGCGCTCTAAAGCTAACTCGACATTCGCAATGAGAAAGCCCAATTTATCTCCGGCATCGTAGCGGCGTGAATTAAAACTAAAGGCCGTTAAATTTGATTTTTTGG
>JANPAD010000106.1:0-8922 GCA_031429735.1 Bdellovibrio sp.
TTTTAATGAAGATGTCGAGCTTTGTGAAAAGATGGCGGCGAACGGTGCGGCCTTAATTAATGATGGCGACCAGATTTTAACTCATTGTAATACCGGAGGTTTAGCTACGGCCGGAGTCGGTACGGCCTTAGGGGTTTTACGAAAAGCTCACGAACAAGGTAAAAAAATTCACGTCTACGTCGATGAAACCCGCCCCCTATTGCAAGGTGGTCGTCTGACAGCCTGGGAATTACAAAAATTGGGTATCCCGTGTACGCTGATTACCGACAACATGGCGGCTCATTTAATGAGTCTTAAAAAAATCACGAAAGCGATCGTCGGTTCTGACCGAATTGCAGTGAATGGCGACTTCGCCAACAAGATCGGAACTTACAGCGTGGCGGTGAATTGCCATTACCATGGTATTCCGTTCTATGTAGCCGCGCCTTATACGACCGTGGACCCTGACTGCGCCAGCGGTGAACAAATCCCGATCGAACAGCGCAATTCAAGTGAAGTGACGGGCTACGGCGACTGTCAGTGGGCTCCAAAAGGCATGAAAGTTTATAATCCGGCTTTCGATGTGACTCCGCACGCTTTAGTCAGCGCATGGATATTAGATGAAGCCGTTTACAAAAAAGCGGACGTTGAAAAAGGCGTTTTTAAATTAAATAAAAATAAGTAATGAAGGAAAATTTATGTTAGGAATTATCGGCGGTTCGGGTTTTGAAAAATTTGAAGAATTTGAAACGGTTGCCCTGCTTGACCGCGAAACTCCTTTTGGGCAGGCGGCCAGCGGTTTTAAAAAAGTAAAAGTGCAAGGCCATGAATTTTTATTTATTTCACGCCATGGCGAACACCACGAACACTTACCCAGCGAAATCAATTACCGCGCAAATATTTACGCGCTTAAAAAACAAGGCGCCAAAGCCGTCGTATCTTTCAGCGCGGTAGGCTCTTTGCAAAAAGAATTTGCTCCCGGAGATTTAGTTGTGCCTTACCAGTACATTGACCGCACAAAATCTTTACGGCAGCACACATTTTTAGGCGGCGGTTTGATCGGGCACGTTTCGTTAGCCAAACCGGTGTGCGATGTAATGGCTGGTCACGCGGTTGAACTGGTGGCGCAACATCAAATGAACCAACAGTTTAAAACTCACTTCGGTCAAACCTATGTTTGTATCGAGGGTCCTTATTTTTCGACCAAGGCTGAATCAAACACCTACCGCCAAATGGGCGCTGATATTATCGGTATGTCGAACTTTCCTGAATACGCCTTAGCACGCGAAGCCGGTTTGCCTTACCTGCCGTGCTGCTTCGTAACCGATTACGATTGTTGGGATGATGCCATTCCGCATGTGACGGTTGATGAAGTCATTCGTGTGATGAAAGGCAATAACGGCAAAGCATTTTCGTTATTGAAGGCCTTCTTGGGCGCAGGCGAATTTTATAAAGAGAGTTCGGCCTATAACGGCGGTTTACGCACCGGTCTTTTCATGCCACCGGAAGCCATTCCGGCAGCAAAACGACCGTGGGTCGATTTTTTAATGAGCTAGTTTTGCGGAGCGCCCGCTTTAATCCAGTCTAAAATCATGTTTCGTTGCTCGTCTGTCAAAGGAATGCCGCGTTTTGGCGGCATTTCGCCGTCTTTAATTTCAGATTCAACACCATTGCGGTTCGCGAAAACCTCTTCGTAAGTCGTTAAGAAAATTTTGTCTGAATCATCGTCGTCAGTATGTTTGTGACATTTCAAACAATTCGTCTGAATAACCTTCGTGTTAATTACATCATAAGTCAGCGGCTGAGGCTCAGGCGTTGGTGTTGGCGCAGGTATGGGCGTTGGTACCGGTGCTGGAACAGGAGCAGGAGCTGGTGTTGGCACAGGCGTCGGTGTCGGTACTGGTGCAGGTGCGGGTGGCGGAGTCGGCTGTTGAGGTTTACCATTTTCGAAACCGCCGGCATCAATCCACGCGATCAAATAATCTTTTTGTTTTTGAGTCAGGGGTGGCAGCGGTTTTTTAGGCATGCGGTCTTTTTGCACCGCTTTTGAGATCTCATGAAGATGCTTCGAAGTGTGGGCGTAGTCTTCTAAATTTACATCGTCAGCCCCCACATTGCTGGGGTCGGTCGGCGATTGTTTATGGCAGTTTACGCAAGAACTTTTCAAAACGCTGTCGTAGATATTTTTAAAAGTGATGTCTTCAGCTTTATAGGTGTCCGGCACTGGAGTGGGCTCACCGTCACCAGGTTTGGTATCCGGGGCCGAAGCGCCGGGTGCACCGCCCACGGGTTTTTGCTCAAGCACGATCGGCCGGTAGTTGCTGCAACCTAGAAGTACAAGAGTTAAAATGGCACCGATCGCGGCTTTCATAAGTTTGTCCTTTATACACGAAGGTCAAATGCTTCACTAAGCAAAAAACAGACCCGGGCATTTGGTGACTACGTGTTGATAAATTTACTCACCAACACTTGGTCGACCCTGTAAAATTTAGACCAACAACCTTTCGATTACCACTGAGGCGCTCTGGAATGTATGATGGGATTTGATGGGTTTAATTAAACAACTCTTTTACCGCGGTCAGTATCCGGAAGTCTTGCAGAAGGCCTTTTCGCAAGCCTCTGTACCCATTGAGAACGACAACATCATCTATATTGTAGGAAGTCTTAGTTTTTTAGGCCGTATTCGCGAAGCCGAAGCCGTTTGTCGCGCCCAATTTAAAGATCTCAGCGATTTACAGAAATCATATTGCTATTTTTTCTTAGGTTTAGGCTACACCCGGCGTTCGCAGTACAGCGAAGCGAAGAAGTACTTTCTTAGAAACCGGGCTCTTCAAAAGCGAACTCAAACAGCCGGCAAAAAAAACGATTTCGAGATTCAGTTTTTAGTTCAACAGGGCATTTCGTTCTTTCTTTTCTTTCTGGGTAAATTTGAAAAATCTATTGCCTGGAGCGAGCGCGCGCTATCGTCTGCCATTGCCGCGAACGACGTATGGCAGAGGGCCTTGGCGCACGATCTGCTCGCCAACAACTTGATCCAGAACGGTCGTATACACGAAGCTCTTCAGCACTTCGATGAAGCCATGACCAATTCACAGTTTTTAAAAAATACCGCGCTGGCCAGTGCCATTCAAATTTCGAAATTAGTTTTTAGATGCGAATATGGAATTCAGTTGAATGAAAGCTATGATCTACTTAAAAAAACATACCTAACCGCAGATTTAAAAGACGGTTTTTCAAGAGCTAACTTGGGCCTTGAATACGCTCGCCAGCTGACATTGAGGGGTGATTTTTCGCAAGGAATTCAGGTTTTAAATGATATCTCTTCGTTTATTTTTCAAAGTCAGAACCGCAGGCAGGAAGCGCGCTACAATTTGCGCTGGGCTGAATTAAACTTTCTGAAAAGTGAAGCGCATTCAAGCCTGCATTTCATACGTTCGGGCCGCCGCTGTTTAGAGTTTGTCGATTACACTTACGAAATGCAGTTTTTAGGTCTTGAAAAAAAGATTTATGAACAGCTTCTGCAGCAAGCAGCACCTGAAAGCCTGACCGAGCGTTTACTGCAACTGACAACGAAGTTCAACAACATCAAAAACAATAATATATTGTCGCGCGAAAAAATTATTGCTCCGCAATCTCACATTGTTATTGAGACCGATGATGAGATTCATTCGCGTCTCGCCAAGGCTGAAAAAAGCCCAGCCTACGCGCGTGAAGTTATTCTTGAAACCCGGTATTTCACCTGGCTTTACCGCTTTTTTAAATTGAAACGTAACGAACGCTACGTACTTTTGAACCTCGAACCCAAAAGCATCACATTCATTACACCTAACGGAATTTTTCACCGGCAGAATGAACTTTCGACCTTAAACTATAAAATCTTGAATGTGCTGTCTCGTGGTTTCACCACAAAAGAAGAATTGGTGAAGCAGGTGTGGGGTTACAATTATGATCCCCTTCGGCATGATTCTCTGATCTATTCGACCTTTTCAAGCTTAAGAAAAATTTTCATACCTGACACGCAAATGATTGAAACTTCTGAAATGGGCTATGGGTTGCAGGCGAAACTGGTGAATTTATTAGAGAACCGGTCTAACTCGGCTGAGGCACCCAGCGAGTCTTTCATCAACCCGGATTACGATATCTCGAAGCTAATCTCGCACGATTTAAACGCCCGCCAGATTCAGATCGTTCAGTTTCTTGATAAGAACCAATTTGTTTCAGTCCGCCAAATCATGAAAATATTTGATACATCTGAAATAACCGCGAACCGCGACTTAAGATCTTTGTTTCAGAAAAAACTTGTGCTAAGAGTGGGCCAGGGTCGATCAACCCAGTACACTAAAATGAGGTAGTCCGTGAAATCTTTAGTTTTAATTTTAATCTCTGTGACAGCATTAAATGCATCTGCTGCTTTGAAATCCTATTATGAAGTTCCGACTTCGAACCCTGAGCTTGCCGGTTCAAACAAATTTAAAGTCAGCGATTTAACCCTGACGCCGGAGCTCGACGGTGAAACAACTTTGAAATACACCGTGCCGGTTGAATTGACGGGCATACCGAACGAAATTGACTTCACAGGTCCGCTGACGGCAGAAGGCGGTTCGCTGCAATCTGAATACGGCAGTCTCAGTTGCGTTTCGAATAAAAAAGAAATGATGTGTTCAGTGAGTTACCTGAAGCTTGATTTCAACAACGACTTAGCAAAGCAAAAAATCGGCGAAAAATTTAAAGCGAAAGAAGCTTTAAAGCGCGCGGCGCTTCAGGAAAGATTCTCAACAGACCCCATCGGCATTATTCATATCATGTTGAAAAAATAGTAGATTTTTTTCCTGTTCAGTTCCTGAAATTTTACTCAATGAGGATTCAAAATGAGAATAGTGCAATTTACTGACACTCATCTTGTTTCAGATAGCGGGGAAAAGTTTCTGGGTGTTGATACATTTCTGACTTTAAGCCTTGCAACTGAAATCGCAATGTCATTAACTCCTTTGCCGAAGGTTATGATTGTTACCGGTGATATAGCCGAGCGAGGCGACTCTGCGACATACAGTAGGTTTCGCGAAATTTTTGAACCCCTGTCGGTTCCTGTTTATGTTGTTCCGGGAAACCACGATGATGACCTTGTAATGAAAAATATTTTTCATGGAAGCAATATCAAATCCACAGATCATGTCGTTATAAATGACCACCTTTTCATTTTTGTTGATTCACATGTAAAAGCTAAACCGCACGGATTTTTGTCTGCAGAAACATTAGCAAACGTTGAAAATTTACTCAAAACTCATGCTGACAAACCGGTCGTCATTTCAATGCATCATCCTGTATCGTCACCTTGTCCTGCTTTAGGCTGTCAGCTCCAAAATGAGAGTGAACTTTTACAGGCATTAAAACATACGCATCAGGTTGTTACGCTGCTTTCCGGCCATCTTCACAAAGCGATCGACGAATCAATGGGTTCTATTCGTCTTTTGACGACTCCGTCAACCTTTGCTCAATGTGAGCATCCCGAAGACGGTCAATACGCCAACCTCAATAGCTTTTGGGAAACTCACAAGATGGATACGACTCGTCGTGGATTTCGTACCCTTGATTTTCAGGATTCGAGTCTGTTTAAAACAGAAATCCACTGGTTTTAAGACTGTAACAAAAAAATTAATTCAGTACCCAGTTTTCGGGCGTACTAAAAGTCGTTCCCTCGAATGAATCGCTCATTCCGCTTAAGTTCTTCGGTACCACGATGGCTTCGCGTCTGTGGTACAGCGGCACCAAATAATGGTTTTTTGTAATCAGGCTTTCTATTTTACGAATGATCGTATTACGCTTCGCACGCGACTGTTCGTGGTCGAAATCGGCCAGCAGTTGATCAAGTTCTTTTGAATTCATGCGGGTTTGGTTACCGCCGGCCCAACTATTCTGCGCTGTCGGAATTTCTTTAGATGAGAAGTATGACGAAATCGAAGTGTCAGCCGGGACGGGCTGACCGTACATGGCGATATCAAATTCTCCGCGCGGAACGCTTTGCCCCAGGAGGGTGCGCGGCGGTTCGTTTTTAATGTTACACATGGCACCGATCAATTTAAATTTTTCACAGATGTAAACTTGAATGTTCTCAAGAACTTTAAGACCCGCTGATGTTTTGAAAACAAAGATAAGCGGCTTGCCGCTTTTTTCACGTATGCCTTTTGAATTCAGTCTCCAGCCGGAATCGTCCAAAATTTGATTGGCTTTTTGAATTGAATAAATTTTTGCAGGTCTTTGAAAAGCGGGGTGAAGCGGAGATAAAATTCCGTCGGCCGCTTGCAGTTGGTTGCTGAAGAAGGCTTTCACGATTGTATCTTTATCAACAGCCCGACTTAAAGCTTCGCGAACTTTGGCGTCTTTAAAAAGTTCATTATCAAGGTTGAAATAAAGCCCCTGAAAAATACCCGAGTTTTGAAAACGCACGGCTAAGTTACTTTTTGTTCTTTTGAATTCATCATCAAACAGCAGCGCTGTATCGGGCGGAAACCCCACGGCGCTAATCATGTTAATTTGTTCGGCCATCAGATTGGCTTTCAAAGCACTGGTGTCTGAAATTAACTTAACGATCACCCGTTGAATTTTAGGAGCAGTGCCGTAAAAGTTCGGGTTACGTGTCAAGATGACGTGACTGCCTAATTTAAATTCGCTGACATAATACGGGCCGCTGTACAAACCTTTATTCAACGAATCTGAAATGTAAAGTGTGTTGCGGTCATAACCTTCGGGCTCGTTTGCAAATTTATCATAAACACTTTGTTCAACATGTGAAGGCAGAACGGGTGGCAAGTCGCGGTCGTACGACCAATCGCCTGAGGTGTAAGTGACAACGCAGGTTTTTGGACTTGTTTTGGCCCACTCAATATTTTCAATCTTGCTGTAAAAAACGCGCGCTTCAACAGATACTTTCGGGTTAAGGCCGGCTTTCCAGCCTAGCGCCCAATCGGCACAGGTGATGGGTTGTCCGTCGGCCCATTTCGCATTGGCGCGTAAAACCCAAGTAGCTTTGAATTTTTGATTTTCATTTTTAAGCGCCGGAACTTTTTCAGCGATGTCTGCTATGACTGAACCATCCGGCCCGCGGCGCACAATTTTTCGAATGATAAATGGAAACAGCGCTTCATTTGAGGCCAGCTGCGATGTGATGGGGTTGAAGGTCGACCATTCCTGAATGATGCCGATGCTTAGGTCGGTGTTTTTAGCGAAGAGTTGTGTGCTGACGAAGACAGTTAAGGCGGCCAATAAAAGGTTTTTCATAAGTTTTCCTTTAGATTTCTTTTAGGTCGGACTTTTGCCCCATCCCGACATAAAATATTGGGTGCTTTAGAGTCGTTTATTAGCTCTAATCATTCATGGGTGAATAAAAATTCACAAGCTAATTTATCAAAAACAGGAGATTCAGATGAAAAAGTTATTACTCGCATCATTATCAATGGTTCTATTGACGGTCGGAGCTAACGCCTTGGCAATTGACGCTGCTCCACCTGCGCCACCGGCGGATACAATGGCTTCGCCGGCACCCGACTCAGTTCGTGCGGCTCGCCAAAAAGAACGCGGTGAAATGAAGGCTGAACATACGGACATAGTCGCAAAAGTAAAAGCCGCATGCGCTCCAGAAATTCAAGCCACAGGTTGTTCGCAAGACTTAGGCAAGGGACTTTTGAAATGTATTCGGGCCTACAAAAAAGCGCATAAAGAATTTAAGATAAGTGATTCGTGTAAAGAAGCCAGCCATGAAGGTCGTGAAATGCACAAAGAACATAAAGCCGAGCGTAATAAAATGAAGGGTGCAGCACCTACCGCAGCGCCTGCGGCCTCTTCAGATAATAAATAATTTAGAAAACCAGAGGCTCAGATGAAAAAGTCATTACTCGTCTTATTATCAATGGCATTTATGGGTGTGAGCTCGGTGGCGATCGCCGCCGAAGCACCTGTTATGCCGGCTCCATATCCGATGCCACCACCGGCCCCGGCGCCGGGATCAGTTCCAGCTGCACCCCCGGGAACCATAACTGTGCCGAATCAAGTTAAAGCCGGTTGTGTGTCCGACGTAAAGACGACGGGTTGTAACCAAGACATCAACCACGGTTTTACACGATGCTTGAGCGAATACATGAAAACTCACCCAGATTATAAAATCAGTGAAAGTTGTCGGGCTGAAGCGAAGGCTATGCGAAAAGCTCCCATGATTCCACCGGGACCTCCGCCGAAAAAGTAATTTCAGTAACATAATTTTTCTAAGATGAAGCCAATATGAGACACATATTGGCTTTTTTATTATTTTTGGAATGGGTTGAGCGATAACACTTAAGTCCAGTCCCCCGAGACCCGAATAGAGGGTGGCAACTAGATTGACATATTTTTAAGCAACTTGTACGACATCCGAGAAAGCAACGAAGGGGCGCATCATGAAAATCACAGAAGTTAAGATCTTTCCGGTCGGAGAAGATCGTCTTAAGGCCTACGTGACCATTACGATTGACGCAAGCTTCGTGGTCCGTGACCTCAAAGTCATTCAAGGCCCGCAAGGTTTGTTCGTCGCGATGCCCAGTAAGAAACGCAAAGACGGGCAGTTTCGTGACATCGCACATCCTTTAAACCAAGAGACTCGACAAGTGATCGAGGATATGGTTTTTGAGGCCTACGAAAAGCAATTAAGATCTATGGGGGAAACCTTGATCAATCTTAAACGGCAGAAGGCTCCTGAAAGCTTCGGCGGCGATGATTGACAAGAAATTTAGCAACATGACCTTCAGTTAAACTCTAAGAAAGCCCTGCTCGGACAATCTTTCAGTGAACCTCATAGAGACGGCCCAGGCGTTTAACAGCGTCTTGGGCTTTATTTTTTCTTGCCCTTTGTTATCAAACCCATTACTTTTGATTTCACGTTCATTCTCGTTGGGGTATCGCCAAGTTGGTAAGGCA
>JANPAD010000107.1:0-8839 GCA_031429735.1 Bdellovibrio sp.
CCTTTTTAACGAATTAATTAAGAAAAGAAGTGACGAATGAAATCAGATTTTGAAAAGACCGATTCAGATGCACGTCTTGACGTTTTGCGCGAGCTGATTCGCGAAGGCGAAGCTTACACACAAGAAGACTTGTGTAAGGCGTTGAAGCACAGAAAATTTAACGTCACTCAAAGTACCGTGTCGCGCGATTTAAGACGTATCGGAGCCATGAAGAACATTAATAAAGAAGGTGAAACGGTTTACCGTTTGCCCGATTCCCCTCAATCGGCGTTACCTCCACAAGTGAGCCAGCGTTTAGGTGGCTTGTTGGTTGAGATCACGTCGAACGAAAATATGATCGTGCTGCACACGGCGCCGGGTTCGGCAAGCCTCGTAGCCCGTCATATTGATAATATGCGTGCCGAGCTCGGTGTTTTGGGAACTATCGCAGGTGACGATACTATTTTTATTGCGCCTGAATCGACGAAAAAAATTTCGTCATTGATGAAAAGTATAAAGGCAGAATTCTAGAAGGAGAAAACATGACAAACGTAAATATTAAAGAACTTGAAAAGAAAAACTACGGTGAAATTACCGGTCCTATCGTCATGATCGGCTTCGGTTCAATCGGTCGTGGAACTTTGCCGTTGATCGAGCGTCATTTTAAATTTGATAAAGACCGTGTTGTTGTGATCGATCCTTCGGATCGTGACCGTAAACTATTAGATCAACGCGGAATTAAATTCATGCACATGGGCATTACGGCTGATAACTACGAAAAAATTCTGACTCCACTTTTAACTGAAGGCGGCGGGCAAGGTTTCTGCGTGAATTTGTCGGTGGATACCTCTTCAGTTGATATCATGAAACTTTGCCGCAAAATCGGCGCATTTTATATCGATACCGTGGTTGAGCCTTGGACAGGTTTTTATTTTGACCAATCTCGCGGGGCTTCGCACCGTTCAAACTACGCGCTACGTGAAAGCTTGCTTGAAGAAAAAACAAAAAGTCCAACCGGAATTACCGCTGTTTCTTGTTGCGGAGCCAACCCGGGCATGGTTTCTTGGTTTGTCAAACAAGCCTTGGTGAATCTTGCGAACGATCTGAAAATTCAGTATGACATGCCGAAAAACCGCGAGCAATGGGCGAAGCTCATGCAAAAAACCGGTGTTAAAGGCATTCACATTGCTGAACGCGACACTCAACGTTCACGTCATCCGAAACCGGCGAATAACTTCATTAACACATGGTCGGTTGAAGGTTTCGTCAGCGAAGGAATGCAGCCTGCAGAGCTCGGCTGGGGCACGCACGAAAACTGGTTGCCCGATTCAGCGAAACGTCACGAATTCGGCTGCCAAGCGGCGATTTACCTTCAACAACCGGGTGCGAACACGCGCGTGCGCAGTTGGTGTCCGACTCCGGGCGCACAGTACGGTCGCTTGGTTACCCACAATGAATCGATTTCAATTGCTGATTACTTTACTGTCGGAAAGGGTTCAGCTGCTGAATACCGTCCGACATGTCACTATGCTTACCATCCGTGTAACGACGCAGTTCTTTCATTAGATGAAATGTTCGGTAGAGCCGGTGAACGTCAGCCTGAACATTATATTTTGGAAGAAAACGATATTGTTGACGGCATTGATGAACTGGGAGTTCTTTTGTACGGTCACGAAAAAAACGCGTACTGGTACGGATCACAGTTGTCGATCGAAGAAACACGCGAGTTAGCTCCTTACCAAAATGCGACAGGCCTCCAAGTGAGCTCGGCGGTTATTGCAGGTATGGCGTGGACTCTGGAAAATCCGAAGGCGGGCATTGTGGAAGCCGATGAAATGGATTTCAAACGCTGCCTCGAATTTCAAACGCCTTATCTGGGGCCGGTCAAAGGTGTTTACACCGATTGGACTCCGCTGACAGGTCGCCCGGGTTTATTTCCTGAAGACATCGATACAAAAAATCCATGGCAGTTTAAAAATATTTTAGTTCGTTAGAAGATCTGACCCGCCGACTGAAATGACTGCGGGTCGTTTATTTATTTAAGATATCAACGTAAGTCGTGCCCTTGGCTACAGCAGAAGAAGGTTTGGCATTTTGGCCTTTGATAAAAATTTTTTTAGTGTTGAAGAGTTCTTTAAAGTCAGTGCGTGAAATATTTTTCAGGTTGATGTCTTCATTTTGATCGCGCAAAGCCTGTAAAAGTGTTGTGTCCAAACGTTTTTGAGCTGAATTAAGTTCTAAAACAACGCGGAACGAGTTTTTCATTTGGGGTGGAACGTGGTCTTGCATGGGTCCTCTTTTGGTCTTCTAAGAGGGCTAAATTGCTCGTTAGAGGGTATTTAGTCAATTGGTTTATAGGCCCGCATACCAATCGTAGCCGTTTTCAGCCCAGTAATCAGGTGGACGGTTCTCGGCCAGAAAAATTTTACCTATGCATTTGAGGTTTTTAATTCCGTATTTGATGGGGATGATTAGCCGTAAAGGTTCACCGTGATCGGGCCCCAAAGGCGCGCCATTCATCATATCCGCCAATGTCGTCTGCGGGTGAAGCATGCTTTCCATGTCGAGGCTTACATAATACTCAGCGTATGGAGTTTCGAGCCCCACGTAGGGCATTTTAACTCCTTCGGGGTCTACGGCTTGAAGAAAATCAGAAAACTTAATGCCTTCAAAGGAAATGGGCTGACTCCAACCTTCGATGCAACGAAATTCAGAATGCGACGCCGAACGTGGAAGTTTTTTTAATTCATCTAGCGTGAACTTTTTCTTCAAGGTCGGTGATTCGTATTCAAGTACCCATTCGCTCAGGTTCATTTCGGTATCGATGCCTATATCGCCGTTGATACGGACTTCGGTTCCGTCAACGGGACGAGCTACAGATGAGTTGAAACGGTCGTTACTAGAAAGTTTTTTCCAAATCGCTTCATTGGCCTTGTACATCGCGCGCAAAGCGCCTGGAGTTTCATCTTCAGGCTTTGAGTTGAGAATCCAGCGCACGCCGAGGAATCCGCAAACAACCGAAAATCCTGCATAGATAAAGGCCCGGCGGTTCCGTTTGGCGAATTCTTTTTTCGTTAGAGTGATTTTTTCCGGAGGTTTCTGTGAACTCATTTTTGCAACCCTTGTGCTTTTTGAACTTCATCTTCGGTAATTTCTTCAAGTCCAGTCACCATCGAACGAAAGTTATTCCAGCCCGCGCGTAACACCTGAAGAATATGAACCATAAAAAATAGCATGAATAGAATCGTAAAAATGAAATGCAAGAGTCTTGCGCCTTCATAACCGCCGAACAACGTCATCAGCGGTTGCAATTGCACGGGTTTATAAATAGCGAGACCCGTCAGGAGTTGCATGAATCCGAGCAGGGTAATCGTAAAATAGGCAATTCGCTGGGCTCCGTTGAATTTACTCTGTGGAGGCAGGGATTTTCTAAGCTTTAAATCATGTAAAGCCACAAGCAGCGCATCCTTAAACGAAGACAATCGCGGTAAGATTTCTCGCCATTCTCCGCTGATCAGCAGATACAGCGCATACACAAATCCATTAATCGCAAAAATCCACATAAAGAAAAAATGAATTCCCAGTCCGTAGGCTAAAAGCTGATCGACTCCCAATTTTTCGAAAAAAGTATTCGGAATAAACGGCGTATAAGCCTGATTAGCCCAGTAAATCATGATGCCGCTGATAATCATCAGCGTGAGAATTGGAAAATTAATCCAGTGAGTCCACCGGATCGCGAGCGCGTGCTTTTTATAAACTTCTGTCGTCTCAGCCATGATTGCATCTTAGCGTAGACGCATATTTTAGCCACAATCACTAGCCGCTCGTCTAAAAATCCAAGACCTACGTCCTAATGCGCCTCAACTAAATTACGTCTTAGTCCGATACATACAGCATGCCACAGCGAGGGAATTCTCAATCTAAATCCGTAAAATCAGATGAACTTTCGGGTTTGTCCGATAGCGAAATTTTAAAATTTCGGTTTAAGGATATGGAGCTGCTTGTTCAGGGCACCGAAGTTGAAAATTACGTGATTAAACTCTATTCAGAACTTGAAGCTAAAGGTCTGAAATTTCGTCCGCAAATATTTTTCGGCGACGAATGGTTCAGCCCTGAAGGCATGAACGCAATTTCAGTTCCTTTTTACTTAGCGAACACCAGACTTAAAAATCTAGAAAAATCGTTGATGCTTGAAGTTGAAGGCGGCACATCTGAGTGGTTTATGAAACTCTTGCGGCACGAGGCGGGTCATTGCTTTGATCATTGTTATAGGTTTTCAAAGCGTAAAAAGTGGACCCAAGTTTTTGGTTCACCGAATATCGAATACAGCCCTGAAACTTACCGCCCGCAGCCTTACAGCAAAAGTTACGTGAAACATTTAGACCGCTGGTACGCGCAAGCGCACCCGGATGAAGACTTTGCCGAAACATTCGCGGTTTGGCTTGATTCATCTCGTGATTGGAAAAAAGAGTATTCAAAGTGGCCAATGGCTCTCAGAAAACTTGAATATATGGACTCGTTGGCTGTTGAAAGCTCTAGTTTAAAGCAACTCGATGAAAAAGGCCGGTTACCAAGTCAAGTCTCGCAGCTCACAACGACTCTCGAAAAGTATTATTCACGCCGTAAGCGTGAACAGGCCGATGATTACCCCGATTTTTATGACAGCGATTTACGCTTGATCTTTAATGGCGAGGCTTCTGAAAAAGCCACGGCCGGACGCTTCATGACTCGTCACCGTAAACAAATCGTCGCGACGGTCGCATGGGCCACGAACGAAAAAAAGTTCACGATTGATTCATTGGTGAAGCGCTTGAAAGATCGATGCGACAAGCTCGAACTTAAAATTGGAAAATCTGAAACCCAAACCACGATGGAAGTCGCAAGCTTCCTCACCAGCTTAGTCAAAAACTACCTTTTCACCGGAAAGTTTAAACGAGAGGTCTAATATGAAATCACTTAAAATTCTTCTTCTATTTGATTTGTCAGTCGATATCAAGCCCGAAGAGTACGACCAGTACTGGAGCAATCCCGATTGGAAGACCGAAAAAGAAGTGCGTAAAACATTGATGGACTTGGGCCATGAAGTGATTCCGTACGGAATTCATAATGACATTGAGCCTTTTTTGAAACTCGCGCGCACTGAAAAACCCGACCTAGTATTTAATATGAGCGAAGCCTTCAGCGGGCAGCGAAATCTTGAACCGAATATGACGGCTTTGTTACAGTTAATGGGAGTACCTTTTACCGGGGCCGGCCCGATGAGTCTGCAACTTTGTAAAGACAAAGGCTTAACGAAAGTCATTCTTGATTACCACGGTGTTCTGACTCCGAAATTTCAGGTCGTTAAAAAATCGAAGAATGTGGCTTCGCTTAAAAACTTTCAGTTTCCGGCGTTTGTGAAACCTTTGAAGCTTGAATCTTCAGAAGGTATTTCGCAAAACTCGTACGTCGAAAATGAAAAAGAGGCTCTGGCGCGTGTTCAGTTTATCCACGATAAGTTGGGCGTTGATGCCATCATCGAAGAATTCATCGACGGACGTGAAGTCTACGTCAGTATTCTCGGTAACGAGAAGCTGAATGTATTTCCGCCACGTGAATTATTTTTCAAACAAGTGCCCGAAGACGAACCTAAGTTTGCCACCTACCGTACCAAGTGGGACGCCTCTTACCGCAAGAAATGGGGTATCGATTCAGGCTGGGCAGCAAAAATGACTGAAACTGAAGAAAAGAAATTGCAAGACACGTGTAAAAAGATTTATCGTCTTTTGCAAATTCAAGGTTTTGGCCGCATCGATTTACGTATCAAAGAAAACGGCGATATCTATTTTATTGAAGCCAATCCGAATCCGTCGATTGCGAAAAAAGAAGACTACGCACTTTCAGCTAATAAGGCCGGAATGGATTACGAGGATCTCATCTCGAAAATAGTCTCGCTCTCATTAAGAGACGCCGCTTAATAATGCGGGGGCTTTTCATTTGCCCCGCGGATATCTTGGCCGCCGCCGGCCTTAACCTGATTCGTCAAAGAGTCTAATTGTTTTTTTAAGAGGTCCATTTGCTGTTGCTGGCGGTAAACGGTATCGCTTAAGTCGTCGTTGCTTTTCTCTAAATGGGCTATTTTCATTTCTAAATCAATAAAGCGATTTTCAGTTTCCATAGGGTTTTTCTGCCCTAGTCGTGGCCCTAAGTCAAAGAGGTAATGACGGTCTTAAGGCTATGCTAACGTCCTAGCCTTGATTTCGTTTCAAACCGCTTTCAGACTAAATATATGAGAAACCTTGAACTTGAAGAAATGAAAAATCCGACCGCGTTCAGAAAAATTGCCTATGGCACGTGGGATAAAGTTAAAGACCCCTCAGTTTACGGCATGATCCTGATTGATATGAGTAAAGCCAATGCTTATATGGCCGAATATCAGAAACGGACGGGCAACCGAATTACACCGTCTCACTTGGTCGGGCGTGCGGCAGCCCTCTGTTTAAAAAAACGGCCTGAGATCAATTCGATTATCCGTTGTAACAAAATATACTTACGAAAAAAAATTAGTCTGTTTTTTCAAGTGAATGTGCCGGGAAGAAAGAGTTTGAAGAATACCGGTGACGAAGAAGTCAGCCTTGCCAACGTGTCGGGCTGCGTGCTGCACGATGCGGGTGAATTGTCCGTCGGCCAGTTACAAAAAGCCATGAGCGCGAAAATCGACAAAATTCGTGAAGGCACTGACAAAGAATTCGCAAAAAACATGAACGTCTTTAAATTTCTGCCCTGGTGGGCGTCGAGCTATTATCTCGATTTTGCTTCGTGGCTGATTTACGGTTTAAATCTTGATCTCAGCTTTTTAGGAATTCCTAAAGACCCATTCGGTTCCATCATGATCACCAATGTCGGCAGTCTCGGAATTGAATACGCATGGGCGCCTTTGTGCCCGTACACTCGAGTTCCTCTGTTGCTGAGTGTGGGCGCTATTCATGATCAAGCTTTGGTCGTTGACGGGCAGGTGGTCGCGCGGCCGGTGATGCCCGTTTGTATCACTTTCGATCATCGTTTGATGGATGGTATTCATGCGTCACAATTGTCAAAAGAGTTCAAAACCTGTTTTAACGATCCTGAGAAGTATTTCGGCTTTGAATAGCTGTCTATATTGTAATCAATTCGATTTTTTTTAATAAACATGTTGTTTCTTCAATAGTTTTATTGCATTATAAATTAATGTCATAACATATGACACAAATAACAACCTAAGGAGATTTGAATGAAAAATACAATAAAAATGATGGTAGCCGCAGTGGCTTTAACTTTTGTCGCCGTGACAGCTTCAGCAGAAAAAACAGTCATGGTGGGTGGTGCAGCGATGTATCCATCAAAAGATATCGTTGATAATGCGGTCAACTCGAAAGACCACACGATTTTAGTGAAAGCGGTTCAAGCGGCAGGCCTTGTCGAAACTCTCAAAAGTGCAGGACCGTTCACGGTTTTTGCGCCGACCGATGCCGCTTTCGGTAAATTACCTGCAGGTACCGTAGAAACATTGGTTAAACCCGAATCAAAAGAGAACTTAACCAAAATTCTCACGTACCACGTTGTTGCCGGCAAATTTGACTCAGGTGCCATTGCAAAGAAAATTAAGTCATCTAAAAACGGCAAGTATGAAGTTGCAACTGTACAAGGCGGCAAACTGACGGCATCGATGTCAGGTAAAGACCTGATCTTGACCGATGAAAAAGGCGGAACTGCTAAAGTTACAATTGCTAACGTTTATCAGAAAAACGGCGTGATTCACGTTGTTGATACAGTTTTAATGCCTAAGTAATATTGAAGAATCTGTTCCTTTAAAAAACGGGCTTTACGGCCCGCTTTTTTTAAGTGGTGCATCTACGTACTTTTCAAAAATATTATTGAATTGTATCGGGACATGTTTGAATATGGGTTATGCCTCTTATTTTAGTTCGACATGCAAAAGCCATCAGTCGTAAAAAAGCCATTCTTCATGGCATACCGGATTCTGAGCGCGCTTTGACTGAGAAGGGTCGCAATTCTTTCATCAGTCATGTTCAAGAAAATCTAGATCTATTTGTTGATACAAACTTATTTGTAACGAGTCCTTATATCCGCGCCACGCAGACACTTGAACTGCTGATTAACAGTCTTCCGGCTACAGCAGCACCTGTTGAAGTTCTTCCGAATATTACGCCGGACGACGGCGCGGACAGCCTTGCGAACTGGCTTCAAGAACATGATCACCGAAAGATCGTAATTGTGAGTCATGAGCCGTTTATTTCAAATTTTTTAATTCATGCCACGGCCGGAAGGTGGTCGCCGCAGAAAATAAAAAAAGGTGCCTTTGTGATTGTCACTCAAATAGGACGAGGGCTAAAAGTTAAAATTGTAGGAATTGAAAAGAATTAAACTTTGAAATAGTAGCTGATACCGCATAAGGCTGCGCCGATCAGCCAGTCTTGCGCCGCGGACTTTGTAAAATAAGTGTAAAGCATAAGAACCAGACCTAAAACGATGAGTGTTATATTTGTTTCGCGTTTGCCGACACGAAAGACGTACAGACCAATCACGCTGAAAATAAGACCTGCAAAAAGTGACGAAATCGAAAAGTTCATAAGACTGTATCGGTTTAAAATGCGACAAAATTAACTGATGTACTCATTAAACAAGACCCGGTGTTGCAACACCCCAATCGAGCAGAAAGCGGCTTGGGTTTGACTGTGTTAGTTATAACTGCGCCCATTTAATATGAACCATAATCATGACTTCATTCTTTTTGATAAACGGAATTACAAATGGCGCATCGTACTGAGCGCAGGTCATGTGATCCAGATATTCGACGTCCGGTCGATCTTTTAGCCATCTA
>JANPAD010000108.1:0-3139 GCA_031429735.1 Bdellovibrio sp.
TGAAAATTTCTCGGGCGTATGAAGAGCAATGGGATGTTTTGTCAAAAGAAGAATTATCTAAAGCGGAATCGGCATTAAAAGATGCTAAAAAACATGTCGCCGATAACAGCAGCATGGAAAAGGTTAGCAAAAATTTTTCTGAATTCGATAATCATTATAGTCGCGCACAAGCCTTAGCTGATTCAAGGGCACCTAAAGTTCAAGGACTCCTGACGACTCGCCGCCAAGTGATCGAAAAAGGCACGCGTGGTTATCCGGATGAAAACAAAGTTCTATCAAAGCTGGATAATGATTTTCGCGACTTATCTGATAAGAAAATCGTTAATACAAAAGACTACTCTGAACTTCAAAATAAATACATGATGCTCGGTAATCAAGTGACTAAAAAGCAAGTTTTAGGAAATGCACGCTTGCAGGTCGACGATGCTAAGAAGAATAAAGCTAAAAAGTATGCGCCTCGTTCATTGAATCAAGCGGAGCTGGATATTAAAAATGCTGAAAATTCAATAGACTCTAATGCAAATCAACCTGAGGCCTATGCTCCGGCGGTTCGCAAGGCGAACCGTTCTGCGGCTATGCTAGCGGCGATTGTTGTCGAACAAAAAAAGGTCAACTATAACCTTGACGAAAGTGCAGCACAAAAACTTGTTGAACAAAGCGGTCAAATTGACCAAATGAATTTTGACTTAGCAGTAACCGGAGCAGCTCTAGTTGAAACCCGCCAAAATTTGATCGCGACTGAGGCTCAAGCAAAAACTGAGGCTCAAGAAGCCCAAATGAAGTCTGAGCTAAGTCAGGTTCAAATGGACCGTCAAAGTGAAATGCTGGTCACCGCTCAAACAGACAAAGACATGCAAGACAAAAAAATAAGTGATCAACAGGCGTCTGCTGATTCTGAAAAACGCTTTCAGGCGGTATTGTTGTCTGCTCAAACGCAGTTTTCAGCTTCAGAAGCCGAAGTATTCCGCCAAGGTAACAAGATTCTGATTCGGTTGAAAACAGTCGGCTTTGAATCCGGAAAATCAGATATACCTGAAAAATCGAAACCTTTACTTGAACGGGTGGCTAAAGTTGCAGAACAATTAGATGCAAGCCAGCTCGTCGTAGAAGGTCACACTGATTCTGTCGGCCCTGCGGCCGTCAATGATTCAATTTCTCAAAAACGTGCTGAAAGTGTCGTGAGTTATCTGAGCACGGAAGGTATTGCCGCTGAAAAAATGCAAGCTATCGGTTACGGTTTTCAAAAACCACTGAGTACAAACACAACCAAAACAGGCCGTGCGCAAAACCGTCGTGTCGATGTTTGGATTTCTCCTACGGAATCAAATGAGATAACTGAAACTAAGTAATTCTATTTCAAGTTTTTTGACAGAAAGCCGTTTGGGTGAACCCGACGGCTTTTTTATTTTTCAAGCGCGTCGCTTTCCGCAATTTTTTGAAGAGCGTCTACTGCAAGTTTACCGCCGACAAGATCAGAAGTTTGAAAGCCCGGATAATATTTTAAGTCAGCATCTGTAATCGTGGCGTAGGTATGGTAAGCGTCGCTGGGCTTCCAGCTTTCTTTATTAGCATAAAATTCAAGAACCGAAATAGCTAAGGCTAACTTTTCTTCTGAAGACAATTTTTGCTTTTTCGGTCTTGGCATGCTCGCATTTTAATACGACAATTTAGGATTAGTGAACTGAATATCTTGCTTCGGTCGTCGGGCTCATGGATATTGAGTCGATGACCGCATTTTCGTTAGCCTCTAATTCAAGTCTTTGGGATGTTTTTTTGCTTTTTTCGATTCCGGTCGGAGGTGGTATACCTGCGGGCGTTCTTCTCGGGCAAAAACAAGGTCTTGGTTGGGTGACGATGATGGGTCTCTATTTGGTTTCAGACATAATTATGGCCATCTACTTTGAGCCGTTGCTGAAACTTATAATTTACCTCAGCGATCGCTTTGATTTCACGCGACGCTTTAAAGCGGCTTTTGCGACCTCAACGCAAAAGACTATTGCCAAGTTCGGGGCAAAGCCCGGCCCGTGGACACTTGTTATGATTGCCTTCGGAGTAGATCCGATGACCGGTCGGGCCGCAGCCTACGCCGCGGGACACGGCTTTTTTGCCGGTTGGGCCATTGCAATTGCCGGAGATATGATCTTTTTTACCGTGATCATGGCCTCAACGATTTGGCTTAACGGAATTTTTGGCAACGGCACCTTAACCGCCGTCGTTATTTTAATTTGTATGTTTGGTCTTCCGCCTCTGGTGCAACGCTTTAAAAAATGAGTGCTGACCTGAATCCACGGACCATATACAGTTAATAGTACGCATGCCTCTCGATTACAAAAAACTGATTCACGCCAGATTTCTTTTTACCTTTGCTGTCCAAATGCAGGCGGTGGTTTTAGGCTGGCGCATCTATGAAATTTTAAAAGATCCATTGGCTTTGGGCTTCATTGGTTTAACCGAGGCCGTGCCGGCCATCGGATTGGCTCTTTATGCAGGATACATTGTAGATCGCATGAGTCCGCTGCTGGCTTACCGGCGCTTAATGTACGCAAGCTTACTATCCGGCTTATTAGTTTTAGCTGAACATTTGTTACAAGATCAGATGAGTGTGAATTCACAAGCTGGATTGCTGTATGGAGCTGCATTCTTAACCGGTGCGGCTCGTGCATTTTCAGGTCCGGCACTTTTTGCTACCGTTCCGCGATTACTGCCACGAGAGCAATTGTTTAAAGGAATGGCCACAATGAGCACCGCCATGCAAGTTGCGCGCGTGGCGGGCCCTGCGGCGGGTGGCTTAATTTTCGGATTTTTCGGTGCAATCGCTTCATCGTCTGTCGTTTGCCTTTTTTTAATTGCAGCTTTGTATTCGATGTTCAGAATTAAAGCTTCAGTACCTCCGCCTGATACCGTTTTCAAACATGCTTCAATAAAAGACGAGCTGCTATCAGGGGCAAAATTTGTTTTCTCACACAAGATTTTATTGCCGGCTTTAAGCCTGGATATGATATCGGTTCTCTTCGGTGGAGTAACAGCCCTTTTGCCGATATTCGCGAAAGAGATTTTATTCATCGGGCCAAAAGGTCTCGGCGCACTCCGAGCCGCTCCTGCTGTGGGTGCGGCTTTAATGGGTTTTTACCTTTCTCAG
>JANPAD010000109.1:0-14392 GCA_031429735.1 Bdellovibrio sp.
CGAAGTGACCCATTACATCTCGACAACTCAAGCCGACATCGAAGTGACAACGCCGTTTGATTACAATGAAAGCATGTCAAGTTCGGCAAACAGAACACGGATTTCGCTGATGCAGGCCCACGATCTACTTTATAAAACGGATAATCGCACAGAATACCTCGTTGCGTTTGAAGTCTTAGTCATGTACCAAAATAAAAATGAGTTGGCGTGGTCAAGCGTGGGCCGTTTTAATATTTCGAAGCTTCAGGGCAACCGTATGACTCCTCTTTTACAACTCGGATCCGATCTGGACAACGAGACTTTGCTGCCGATTCAGTTGATCGGTGTTGAAAAAGAAACCTGCATGAACTCGGGCTCAATTTTATTTGAAAAAAATACTCCGATTATCGTCTCCTCGCCATTTCAATGTGAAATCGTATTAAATGACGCTGGTGACGTGAACCAGCTTGTTGAGGCCGAGCCCTTCCAAAGCACGTACTGGTACTCGGTTCTGACTTTAGGGTAAAGGCCACTTTTTCTTCGGGTCCCACAATCCCCAAATATTTTCGAGCGCCACATTGTAAGAAGCGCGACGCGCCTCTTCGTAAAGCGTATCTTTTTCTTTCTTGCTATTCAGATAATAAATCAAAAGTGTCGACAGCGGTTGCGCGGCCTTTTCGTGCGTTAAACGGTTCTTTTCTTTTTCGAAAATCACATCACGCTCAGCTGATTGAAACCAGTAGCGGCGGTTTGAATCACTCCACTTTGAAGCTTCAGGCTTGAAGTCGGTCCACTTTTTGGCTCCCGCTTTTTCACGCAATATTGCGAAAAGTGCGGAGTTTTGGCTGAGAAGCTCCGGCGAGCTTGACGCCGTATCAATGGTTTCGAGTCCGTCATTAAGCCGGTTGTAAATCTGGTCGGTTTGGTTTTCGATATGAAGGTTATGCCCGTTGAGCAGCGCAAAACGTAGTTCCGGTGCAGAACTCCATGTATTAACCGCTTCAAACAGGATATTACGTACGCCGGCTTCTCCTAAACCGATAGTCGAGTTAAAATCGCTTCGGGTCCAAAGCGCAGAATCATCAACTGTCGAGAATTGATCGTTAGCGGCCGTTTTAAATTCGGGTCGGATCATTTTGATTAAACTAAAACCGATATCGGCCAAGGTTCGCAAATTGTCGACCTTCAGATTAATTCCTTCATCGCCTTTTTGACGTGGAGGTTTAATAAAAAATGCGACGTTCATATTTTCAGAGTGCAGATTTGAATAGGGTGTTTCGCCCAAGCGCTCGTACTCAGAGCGCCCTTGAAGCCCCACGACCACGATATAGTTTTGCTCCCATAACTTATTTTTCTTCAAAAATAAAATAAACTGATTCAGCTTTTCATCAAAATTTTCAACTTTAGACAGATTGGGCTCTTCACCATTTAAGGTTTCAAGATCTGAGTTATAGATTAAAGAAAAAAACGGATCACGAGACTCATCCACCCAGTTTTCCAGTTGTTTTGTCTGTTCGGCCAATCGCGTGGTGTAACTGCTCTGATTTAAGAACGAAGAGTCTTCAAACAAATCAAAGCCGCGAGCCAGCCCGGTTCGGCGCATCACATTTGGATTGGCGCTGAAAAAAGCGGTACGATAGCCGTTCGCTTTGAATATTTCCTGCAATTGCGGAAGCTCGGCATGAACACGGTCTTGATTTCGGTGAATACCATGTTCGTAAGGATAACGGCCGGTTAAAAGTGAAGCGAGTGAGGCGGCTGACTGAGTCGACGTCGAGTAGGTATTTGTATAACGGATACTCTCTTGGCAAAGGGTATTGAAGCCGGAGTGCAAATTACCTCGGTCTTCGCCGCAAGAATACGAATTAAACGAGAGACGATCTGACGCAAGCACAATAAACGACGGCTTAGTCATTTTTTGACATGAAGAAAAAGACAAAAGTCCTAACATAAGGATAAAACTATGAAGCAAGACTTTTTGGAAATGACGGCTTGGTGCTTTCATTTTATAGTCACTATAATGTTGGAATCATCCTCAATTGTAAAGGGAGTGCTTTATGTTATCTGAGAAAATTTTTACGCTCGCTAAATATGCTGACCAAGCCGTTTTATTAATTCTTGTTTTGCTCAGCATAACGTCAATTGCCATGATTTTCGAAAGACTTTTTGCTCTCACAAAAATTTCGTCAAAGAGTAACGAAATCAGGCTCAAAATCAGAACTATGCTGAAACAAAATAAAATTGAAGGTTTTGTTGAATTGGCAAAAGACTTCGAGTCTGTTGAAGGACGTGCCGCCGCCTATTCACTTCGGCATATTAACGATAATGGTACGGCGGGTTTTGAAGAATTTTACAACACGTTTATTCTGAGTGAAAAACCCGAGCTTGAAAAATATCTTGCGGTTCTCGCAACAATCGCCTCAAACGCACCGTTCATCGGATTACTCGGCACAGTTCTAGGCATCATGAAAGCATTTAACGATTTGGCTCAAGCCAGTGAAGCTGGGCAGCAGACCGTCATGGCCGGCATCTCCGTTGCACTGATCGCGACCGCTGCGGGGTTGTTCGTGGCCATTCCGGCCGGCGTTTTTTACAATTATTTCTCACGAAAAGTAAAAGGTATCGTCACCAGTCTCGAAAGCGTGAAAGAACTCGGAATGGCCTACGCAAAAAACAAAGGCCCAGAGGAAGAAGTCTAATGGGAGCCAAATACGATTCGCAAGACGACATCATAGCCGAGATCAACGTTGTTCCGCTGGTGGATGTTATTCTTGTTGTTCTGATTATTTTTATGGTCACGGCACCCATGATTATGAAGCCTTCGATCGCCGTTAACTTGCCCAAATCAGGTTCGGGCGATGCAACCAAACCCAGTAAGTTGAACATCACCATCGGAAAGTCCGGTGAACTTCAACTTGATGGCCGGGTTGTGACGGCAGAAGAAATTAAAGCAACGGCGCAACAGGAGTATTCAAAAAACCCCGAAGTTCAGGCTATTATTGCGGCCGACAAAGATGTCAGTCACGGCCAAGTTGTCTCAATACTAGATGCTGTTAAAGCTGCCGGCGTGAAACGTTTCGCAATCAGTATTGACCGCAAATAGACCAAAAAACCTCGATCAAAGTCTAAGCCACTTTTTCCAACGAATGACCTTAGTCTCAAAATAGCTCGACCGAAGTCCTCAACTTGCCGGGGTAAGACTCCGATTAAGAGAGGGTGAAAGCTTTTATTTCAGAGTTTAAATTTGTCATCGCGCTTTTAGTCCTGATCACAGGTGTGTCGGGTTTTACTAATATTGAAGTTATCAATGAAGCGCCGCCGATCAATTTAAAAAGCACTGCTCTTTATGCGAAAATCCAAGCAGAACCTGTTGGTCCCGGCAAGTCGCGTGGACCGGCGTCAGTGCAGGCCGAATTGGGGACAAGTCTGAACAAAAGTTTTTTTTGCAATCACTCCTTGGATAGCAAAACAGCCTCATCAAAGGTTTCTAAAAATTTGGTGATGTTGAATTTTAAACTTTGCAAAGATCAGAAAAAAATCGCCACTGTATCTTTGATGAACAAAACAAACGGCTTCAAGGCTCAAATATTTCAGCCCAATTTGGAATCCTACAAAACCGACTATATTCAGTTAAGCGAAGGCTCTAATAACATAGTTGTTGAAGTCGTCCTAAAAGATGGGCAAATCAGCCGTGAATCGCTTGTAATTTTAACAGGTTCATAACTCAAAGCAGAAAACGCGTTGAATTTAAATAGACACGCTACGATGCATTACATAAATTCACAACATTGTGATGACTGAAACAAATGCATCTTTCGCCGGGTTTAAAAACAGATCTGATTTGCACGTTGCGCGCAAGGTCTGGCATATAACCGGTGTCTTTACACTATTCGCGGGTTGGGTTTTTATGCCCTACTGGCTTTCAATTTCTCTTTTAGTCATTGGCTGGCTGGCTTTTGTGCCGGCCGATTTTTTGCGCCAAAGAAACAGTCAGTTGAACCGTAAGGTTTCTGTTATGTTCCGCCCGATTATGCGTAACAGTGAATTGAATCGATTGGCCGGTACGACCTATTTACTGACCGGTGCTTTGCTGATCTCTCTAGTGTTCAACCGTGGAATTGTGTCACTGAGTCTTTTATTTCTGGCTTTCGCAGACCCGATAGCAAGTTACATCGGGATTAAATACGGTAAAGATAAAATTTTCGGTCACAAATCGGTTCAGGGCTTTGTGGCAGCCTTTGTTGTTTGCGCCATTCTGTGTTTTACATTTCTTTCGTACAATGAATTGCCTGATCATATTCTTGTGGCCAGCCTGTTGGCTGGCCTCATCGGCGCACTGGCCGAACTGATTCCGATCGGTAAAATCGATGACAATTTCACCATGCCTGTCCTGAGTGCGGTCGGCCTGTCGCTGCTGTTTTATTTTTTCAATTTCTATCCGTATTTCAAATAGATATTTCCAAGAGGACCAAAATGGCCGATCAAAAAAGCGCTGAATACGACATTCCTGAGGGCTATTCTAAAACCGGTAAAAAGCTGGGTATGTACATTTACATTTTACCGAATCTGATGACGACTGCGAATTTATTCTGCGGCTTCTTTTCGGTTTTGCTTTCAATCAAGGGCGAATTTAAATATGCAGCAATCGCGGTCGTTATTGCCGCAATTTTTGATCAGCTCGACGGTCGTCTGGCACGACTGACGCACGCGACAAGTAAGTTCGGCGCCGAGTATGATTCGCTTTGCGATCTCCTCAGTTTCGGTATGGCTCCGGCTACACTCATGTATCTTTGGGCTCTTAGTCAATTCGGCCGTCTCGGAATTTTGGCGAGTTTTCTGTTTGTTGCCTGCGGTGCGATGCGCTTGGCGCGTTTCAACGTACAAGTCGGTATTGTCGAAAAAAATTATTTTCAAGGACTGCCGATTCCGATGGCCGCGGGTATCGTGACTTCATCTTACTTGGCTTTTGACGACCTTGGCTGGAAGCCTGACGAATGGCGCGCGTTTCTGTTGCTCGGCATGGTTATTCTCATGGCTTTCGTGATGGTTTCGAATTTTCGGTACCGTTCATTTAAAGATCTTGATTTAAAGCAACGTCTGCCGTTCCGTTATCTGATTGCCGGTCTCATCGTCATCACGGTCGTGGCCTTGTACCCGGAGATTATGCTATTTGTTTCATTCTTAACTTACGGAACCCTCGGCGCGGTTTTTGGTGTTATGAAGCTCGGGCAAAAACGTCGTTTGATGAAGGCAACGGCCTATGCGCCTGACGCCACAAACGAAAATGATTTACAAGAAGAACAGGAAGAAAATTAATTATGAAAACATGGAAGCGACCATTAAAAGTCGGCCTCGTCGGTGCCACCGGCGTTGTGGGTGAAACATTTATTAATATCCTCGAAGAGTACGCTCAACCCATCGCTGAATTGCGCCCGTTCGCAAGTCAAAACTCATTGGGGCTCAAAGTCGAACTAGCGAACAAGAGCTGGCCTGTCCAAGTTTTAAAGCCGGGCTGTTTCGACGGTCTCGATATGGTTTTCTTCTCGTCAGGTGACGACATTTCGAAAGAGTGGGCACCGTTAGCTGTTAAAGCAGGAGCATTCGCCATTGATAATTCAAACGCCTTCCGTATGGATGAAGGCATTGCGCTTGTGGTTCCGGAAGTGAACGGCAATTTATTAGGCCCTGATTCAAAACCGCAAATCATTGCGAACCCGAATTGTTCAACAATTCAGTTGGTTGTCGCTTTGAAACCCTTAATGGACCAATTCGGTCTAGAAGAAGTCACCGTATCAACTTACCAAGCGGTGAGCGGTGCCGGTCTTCCGGGTTACGAAGAGCTTTTGAATCAGGTTAAAAACTACCAACAGGCCGATCACGAACCTAAAGCTTTCACGAAACAAATTCTTTTTAACTGTATTCCGCAAATCGGAAGCTTCGGCGCCGACGGTTTTACCACTGAAGAAACTAAAATCATGAACGAATCGGTTAAGATTCTTTCAGCGCCGGATTTGAAAATTTCGGCGTTCACAGTGCGCATTCCGGCTTTGAACTCACATTCTGAAGCGGTTTGGGTGACATTGAAAGAAGAAGTCACTCGCCAACAGATTGTGAACTCTTTAAGTTCATTCGAAGGACTTGCGGTCCTCGATCAAGATTACCCGACAGCACTTGATGTATCGGGTGAAGAACCGGTATTTATCGGACGTATTCATCAAGACCGTCATAATAAAAAACGCTGGTTGATGTGGGTCGTTTCAGACAACCTGAAAAAAGGTGCCGCTCTGAACGGGCTGCAAATCGCTGAAAAAATTTACTGTTAGTTTTTGCAGTCTTAAGTCCAGACTTCTCCACGACGAAAGAGCAGCCAAACAAATGTTCCCCGAGCGTTCGTGGACAGTGTTGCGTCATCATGATGCAATATAAGAGTGAAAATACATCTTTTGATTTTAGTCAGCAGCGTCTTTTTCTTTCTGACAGCCCAGGCCGATATTGCCGTAAAGGCCGATTCGGTGGTCATATTAGGCTATTCGGATTTGTCGGCTGACAGGTCTACGGTTTTTGCGGGCATTGCCGGCGATCCGGTTTCAGGCACAACAGCGACCTCAACGGCTGACACCTGTCAAAGCGCAACAAGTTCAACAAAAGCCTGCAATCAGACGAGTGTGCATCCGACTCTTCAATTCAAAATTTCATTTCAGACAACAAAAGACATTACCAATGCTCCGATGCTGATGAATATTTGTGAGGGTGCAACTTGCACGCAGCTTTTCTCGAACACGTCTGTAACGGCAACGGCGAACAGCACGGTTCTAACGGCCACGACCGATTGGGGTACAATTTGCGGTACGTTGGGGCTCAGCACCAGTTGTGTCGGTACCTCAGTGGCCGCGAGCCGAACTATAAGAGTCGGTGTCGATGAGGACGCAAGCGGCACGGTTGATGATGACGAGCTCAAAGCCTACACCTTGAAATTTCACTACATCGCACCTGCAAGTAGCGCCACCCAACCGTATTGTTCAAGCATCGCGGCCGGGGCGGGCATGTGTAACATTTCATTTATTCCCGGAGATCAAAAAGGCTTTATCGACACGGCCATTTACGCCGGCAACGATTTAGGCACAACATTGAGTTGGGATGCAATTGCCGTGTTCCCGGTTGAAAGTGCGGGTCTTGGCAGTGATGTCAGCGTTTTATCAGGCTTTCGCACTTCGCAAGCCGACCCGGTTTTTAAAAGTTTCGATCCGACGAACGGAACAATTCCTGATTCTTCTGTCAGTAGCGGAGCCATCGAAAACGGACGGCGGTATTGTTTTATTTACGGAACGCGAAACCAAGCCAAAAACATTTACAACTTTGTGACCGACGCGGCAACGGCTACGACCGCTTGTATTGAACCCTCAGATGTGGTGGGCTTGCTCGAAGGCAAAGCCTGCTTTATTTCAACCGCAGCATTCGGTTCGGACATGGCGCCGGAAGTGCAAATGTTCCGAGAGTTCCGTAACCATTATCTTCTGACAAATTTACCGGGACGATTTTTTGTCAAAACCTATTATCAACTCAGTCCACCATTGGCCCACTTGATCGCGCAACATGACTGGCTGAGGTCACTGACTCGCTTCACACTTTATCCGTTTTTACTCTACGCCTATTTAACAGTGAGCCTCGGATTTGTTTTCGGTACTTTGGCCATGATTTTATTGGCAGCTGCGGTTATTTTAGCCGTGACGAAATTAAAAAGTCGTCAGGCGCTGATTATGATTTTTCTGATCTGCTGTGTGCCAACCCTGAAAGCCGAAGTGCAAAACAACGAAACGACCATCAGTCATGAAGGCGCCAAAGAGGGTTTAGTTAAAATCACCAAAGACGGAACCTATATTTACGATCTGAAGCGCCCGCTGAAAAAAGAATCCAGCAAGGTCACTTTCGGTCAGGCGAATTACCCCGGCATTACGCTTGAGGTTAAGACCAAAACAAAAGGAACCCAAACCTACGATTTTGACCAGCTGTACGCGACTTCGCCGGGTTTGATTCTCAGTTATGATTACGAAAATTATCTTTGGACCGACATGGGAAAGCTTGGCTATCAACTGGGAGCTTCTTTGATGTACGCGACCGGCAACGGGGTTTTGGTTTCGACCGGTGCAATTTCAGAAGAGAAATTTACTTTTTTAACTATTCCGATCAATGTCGGCGCTGTTTACCGTTTTGAATATAAAGATAAACAGTCGATTGCACCGTATGTATCGGGCGGCGGTACTTTGTTGGCCTTGCTTGAAAAACGTGAAGATGTCTCGACTCCTCAATCATCCGGTGGTTTCGGGTTTTACGGAGCCGCGGGAGTTCTGATTAATACGGCCCTGATTGACCCCGATGCAGGTTATGATCTGGAAAGCGAATACGGCATCAGCAATTTATGGGTCGCTCTTGAATTTAAAGCGACTGAAGTGACGGGTACGGCCTTCACTTATTCAAACCGCTATGTTAGTGCTGGTCTTTCATTCGACTTTTGATATATAACGCCTGACATGCCCCGAATTAAATTTACAGTAGCTTACGACGGTACCGACTTCTGCGGTTGGCAGCGCCAAAATCATTTAGGTGCAAAGCCCAGCGTATGCCAGACTATTCAGACGGGTCTTGAAAAAGTTTTTAATCAGCCCATCAGCCTTTTTGCCTCGGGTAGAACTGACGCCGGCGTGCATGCCCTCAACCAGGTTTGTCATTTCGATGTAGAACGGCCTGTAGAGCGCCTGAAGGGCTTCAATTTAAGTTTGGCCTTAAAGGGACACCTTCCGCAGAGCATCTCAATTAAGAAGGCGTGGATCGCTCCGGAGGACTTTCATTCGACGGTTTCGCCCGATAAAAAAACATACCGGTTTTTAGTTTTGAACACACCAAGCCCCAGTGTTTTCATGGGTCGTTATTCGCAATGGGTGCGTAAGCCGCTGAATCTCGACTTTTTAAATGAATGTTCTAAAATTGTCTTGGGAAATCAAGACTTTAAAAGCTTTCAGTCGGTCGGGTCAGATGTGCCCCATACCGTGCGCGAGATCTACGAAGCCCACTGGACACAGCGTCGACCGCATATTGCACAATTTACAATCACAGGGTCGGGTTTTTTGAAGCAGATGGTCCGTAACATTGTGGGGACGCAGCTTTTGCTTGAAAGAAAAGGCCTTAAAGCTGGGCAGATGCGAGACATTATTGAGGCCCGGGACCGTAAGGCAGCAGGACCACCTGCCGAGCCACAGGGCCTATTCTTAATGCGGGTTTATTATCCACAAGACCTTGACAACAGATGCCGCGAACTTTAAAACACTCATTCACACATTTCTGGGTACCGTATTGATGTGCCCTTTAGTCTCGGAGTATTTATGAAGACTTGGAACGGAAAAACTGAAGAAACTGACCACAAGTGGTACTTAGTAGACGCATCTGGTTTACGATTAGGCCGCCTTGCTACTCAAGTAGCAAACATCTTGCGTGGTAAAAACTTACCAACTTTCACACCAAACGCGGATATCGGCGGTTTTGTAGTTGTGATCAATTCTGATAAAATCGAAATGACGGGTAACAAATGGGATACTAAAAAGTATTACCGTCACTCGCGCTACGTCGGTTCATTAAAAGAAAAAACAGCAGAACAAGTTCGCGAGAACAATTCTGACTTCATTATTTCTGAAGCTGTTCGTGGTATGTTGCCGGTGAACAAACTTTCAAAATCTTTGATCACTAAACTTAAAGTGTACACGGGTCCTGAGCATCCTCATGTAGCTCAAAAACCTGAAGCTTACACAATTCAAAAACCAACTAAATCAACTAAATAGTAGAAGGTAATCGTCATGGCAGCAGCTGCAGAAAAAATGTACTACGCAACTGGAAGAAGAAAAACAAGCTCAGCTCGTGTTTATTTGAAACCGGGTAAAGGTTTGATCACAATTAATGGCAAAAAATCTGAAGACTATTTAACTCGTCTTCAATCACGTATGGTTATCGTTCAGCCTTTGGACACCGTCGACATGCAAGGTAAATTCGACCTTAAAGTTATGGTTGCCGGCGGCGGTGAATCAGGCCAAGCCGGCGCTATTCGCCACGGTTTGACTCGTGCATTAATCGCTTTTGCTCCTGAGCTGAAAGACGCTTTGAAAAAAGCAGGTTTCGTTACTCGTGACCCTCGTATGGTTGAACGTAAAAAGTACGGCAAACACGGTGCACGTCGCAGCGGTCAGTACTCAAAACGTTAATTCTCCTGGGCAAACGGGTATTTTACCAAATATCTGTTCTGCATTTGGAAACAAAAAAAGGAAGCTTTACAGCTTCCTTTTTTTTTACGTTCGCGCTGTAAAGAAAAGGTTAAAAAATAATTTAAAAGTTTCATTTTTATAGAGTGTTTGAACTAGTCCATAGCTAAACTTGATAGCATAATAGCGAAATCATATTCAATAGTTAGCTAAGCTATTGATATTAGATGCTGTTTTGATTCGAATATTTTCATTGTTAAAATCTTGTTAAAAAAATTTGATTATTCGGGAATTAGTGCTAACCTGAAAACAAATAAACGGACATTTAAGGCAAGACGCCGTAAACCACCCGTTTATTTAACAAAGAAGGTCATATGCAACAAGAAGCCAACAAATTAGCTCAGTTCCTGAAAGAGAAAAGAACTCAGGCTGGCCTATCTCAAAAAGATGTAGCAACGCAACTTGGTTACAGCACCTCTCAATTTATTTCAAACTGGGAGCGTGGAGTATCGCAGCCTCCGATCAATACTCTTCGTGCATTGGCAACGATGTACAAAATTGCAGCAGAACAAATGTTTAACGTGCTGCTTGAAGAAACAATGATCCAGGTTGAAGCCGACTTAAAACGTAAGTTTTATGCGACTGAGATGATGGCGCAGTTGAATACAGGCAAAGGTCCAGCCTCTCCTGAAAGAAGTGCTTAGTTCTCGTAACAGAGCTCTCAAAAACACGATCTGAGTGAAAACTCCCTAAAGCCGCCCATCGAGGCGGCTTTTTCGTTTCAAAACGAGACACGCTCATGAGCTTTTATTTAAGAATGCATTCTTGCCTGTCGATAAGTCCTTATAGAGGAATTCCCGAATGTCAGATGCTAAAGTTGTAAAAAAAGGTCAGTTTCTATTCAAGGCCGGCGATAAAATTCAGTCGGTTTTTGTCATTCAATCCGGACAAGTGAATGTCTGTCTTCAAAAAAATAATAAGATTTTAGATATCATGACCGTGGGTAACGGCTATGTATTTGCAGATCTTGTGGTTCTCGGTACCGCGGTTTATTTGTATTCAGGTTTAGCGCAACAAGAGCTGACGGTGACTGAAATTCCTCTTGATGTTTTCAAAGCTCAATACGAAGCTTTAGCCCCCGTTCACAAAACATTTATCAAAACAATGGCCGACCGTTTGAAGTGGTCGATCAATGAAGTTAAAAATGCAAGACAAGAAAAATCAGCTTTGCCTTGTTCAGATGAAGCGATTCCGCGCGTCTTCGGTGCTATCTTTCATATTTTAAATCACAAGGGTTTAAAGGACGGCTCAAAAGCAAAAGTCGACTGGAACACTCTCAAAAATTATTCGCAACGTATCTTCGGTGAATCGCCGAAGCGAATCGAACAAGCGACTCAAATTCTGGTTAAATTAAAACAAGGCGATTATATGATGGGTCGCGATCCAGCGAATCCTGACCACGAAGGTCCGGAGACCGAAATTCTCGGTTTTCAATGTTTTGATATTTCGGCTCTTGAGGCGTTCTTTGAATTTTACCAATATTATTACTATAAGGGCGGCAAATCGGAGCTGCTTCGCTATGATGAAGCCAACTTCAATACTCTGAGATTGTTGCTGATGGCTTACGCCGATGTAGCACCTGACAAATACGGGGTGGTTTCTCAAGAATTTAACCATGTTGTCGATTACTTTAAAGACTACGGTGTAAGTTTGGGTGCCGGGCATTTTACGGCTCTCGAAGCCAAAGGGCTTTTCTGTAAACGCAAAAGTATTGATAATAAAGTTTACCTGCAATTCGACCTAAAAGAGTTTGCGGTGCAAATCGATATTTGGTCTTTGATTCGTGAAATAGACCGCCTCAACGAGCGCGGTTTTGTTGAAATGAATGAAGCTAACGACGGACCGAAAAAGAAAACCGTGATTGAAAACGGCATCGAGTGTTCAAGTTGTAAAACCTTACTGGCGCTTGAAAGTAAGTTCTGTAATGAGTGCGGCACTAAAGTGCTGGGCAAGATTGTAATTCCGAGTGATAAAAAGATGGCTGCATGAAGAAGATCGTAGGTCTTGCAGCTTTTGCAGTTCTAGTTCTTTTTTCATTTCAAAATTGTAATAAAGCGACATTTCATTCCGAAATGGCGGGTCGGGTCTTTTCTGAAATCGCTTTCTCGGTGGACAAGCAAAATATCAGCGAGATGAACGTTGGCGCGATTCAGTTTTTTATAAGTGATTCGAAAGTCGTTACTCAAGCAGGCAATACCTATGAATTGAAATTCAATAAAGTTCTTGAGCTGAATATGGACAGTGGCGAACTGATTGAAAGTAACGATGTTGATTCGGCGGTGGGTCAGTATTGCGTCCCCTCAGCCGTTATGGCTGAAATGACTGATCTGCTGAAAAATGCACAGGTTTGCCGTGAAAAACAAAACCTTCCTGAGGGAACGGTTTGTGCTCAGGTTTATCAAATGCCGTACGCTAAACTCATGACTTCTAACAGCGATGTCGACCTCGGCACTGCGACAGACTCCTGCAACAACAATAAAACCGATCTTTGCGGAGATGCAAAAGTGCAATTTCAGGCTATGATCATTCGCCTCAACGCCAGTTACGCTGGCTACGTCTGTCCGTGACAGATTTTTTTATATTTATATAGAATACCGATGGAGAGTCGCCGGCTTAATTGCCCACGACGCTTTCGAGTTTTTGAAGGCGTTCAGCCTGGGCCTTATCCATTTTTTCCTGAACCCGTCGGGCGGCAGGATCTGCGGCAATGGCGCGTTTGTGAGCCATTTTGAATTCGCCGTTCGCGGCATCATCGATTACATTTTCATTTTGCTTAGTTTTTCCTTTTACAAAGGCTTCGATTCGCCCAATAAAATCAAAGAGTCCCCAAAAATTAAATTTTTTCTTTTTTGAGGCCGCTTTCGGAGCCGGGTCGTTCGAGTTTTGTGCGGCAATTCCGGTTGGTCCTACGGCCGCTTGTTGTAAGCCGTTTGCGGATTGCTGCTGCATGGATTGTGCTGAGGGCTGCGTCGTGGTCGTTTGCCCCAGAGGGACGCCATTCGTCATTTCAGTGGTGTCCGCGTAAGTTTGAGGGGTGACAAATAAGCAGGCGACAAGTGAAGCAAATATCATTTTTTTCATACTCAACATTTCGGTTTTCTAAAGTGAAATGTTGAGTATGAATTTTTATAATTACGAAAGAACTTTTCGGCTGATGACTTCGAATGCGTCTTTAAGCTTGCTTCGATCTGGAACGGCACCTTGGGCGAAGTCGGGGCGACCACCGCCTTTGCCGCCCAGGACTTGTGCAAAATCTTTCAAAAGATCGCCAGCTTTAAACTGACCGTTCAGATCTTTGCTGACCGAAATGATAACGGGGTGAGACGACTCACTTTGACCGATCGTGACAACAATTCCGCGTTGAACTTTGTTTTTAAGCTGATCTGAAATTTGCGACAGAACCTCACGGTCATCGATATTCAGGTCGGCCATAATAAGCTGCGCTGGTCCTGCCGCAGTTTGAAACGGTCTTGACGTTTTCATCAGGTCATCGATATTAATTTGGCCCGATTGAATTTTTTTGATCTGTTTTTGCAGATCTTTAATTTCGTCGCGCTTAATTTCAATCCAGTCCGTTAAAGTTTTTTCAGCTTGGACGCCCGAGGCGTGCCGGGCCGCTAGAAGTTCGGCGGTATTTTTCATGAAATAATCAATCGCGGCTTGGCCGGTGATCGCTTCAATGCGGCGTACGCCGGCGCTCACACCTGATTCAGAGATAATTTTGAATGCACGGATTTCGGCGGTGTTCGAAACGTGAGTTCCGCCGCAAAGTTCGCATGAAAAATGACCCATCGTCAAAACCCGCACTTGGTCACCGTATTTTTCTCCGAAAAGTGCCATAGCACCTTTTGAGATGGCGTCTTTGTGGGGCATAACTTCCGCGGTGACCGGTTGCGCCTCTGAGATCTCGTTGTTCACAAGTTTTTCGACCGATAAGATTTCTTCTGAAGACATCGGTTTATTATGAGTAAAGTCGAAACGTGTTTTTGAACTGTCGACAAGGGAGCCCGCTTGCGATACGTGATCACCTAAAACTTTACGGAGTGCGGTGTGCATGAGGTGCGTAGCGGAATGATTGGTCGTCGTTTGACGGCGCTCTGAGATTTCAA
>JANPAD010000110.1:0-17257 GCA_031429735.1 Bdellovibrio sp.
AGCAAGGCCTGCTTTTCAGCGTTGGCCTTGAGAAGGTCATCGCAAACAAGACAGTAATCAGAAAATAGAGAATTCATACGTCGATGATAGCCCAAAAGTGTTTTGTCTTTTTTGACCGGAAGAATTTGAAGAACATCTTCGGGGTGAGTTTGAATGCCGTCGATATAAAACTTAAAACCCGCGGCATTTCTATTTTTGCGGCAACGGTCACTGAAGAACACAAGCAACCGAAAAATTTCAGTCTCGCCGATTTCAAGCAAGGGTGACTTGACGTTTTTAACGGCGAGATGCTTTTTTTCCCAAATTTTATCTGAAAAGTGAGTCCAAAATTTTTGATCAAGTAAAACGGCCTTCGAACCCACGGTATCTCCCGGTTGAAATTCTAGCTTCTTGTTAGAGTTTGCTGATAAATATTAAAAGAACTTGAGAGTTGCTGTTCAATTCTAAGCTTTCGCCGTGGCTACCGCCGATATCCGGATGAAAAACACGCGCCAGCTTCTTTCGAGCCAGAGAAACTGAAGCTTCGTTCAACGAGCCTTCAAATGAGAATCCGTTTTTTGCGAAGTAATCGATTGCGGCCTGCACAGGGCCGGGATAAGTCGGCCCTACGTCCGCGTCTTTGAAAGATTTCTTCTTTCCGGCCTTAAACTCTTTGGCTCGATCTTTTTGCTTTTGGTATTGTTCTTTGCGGTACGTTGCTTGCTTAAGCTTAAAGTTTTCTTGTTTTAATTTGTAGATCTCTTTTGAAAGAGTCTGCGATTCAGATTGAGGCGTTGTAACCTTAGCCTGAGCGGCTTTTTTTGTAACTTCAGTTACGCCCTCAAAGAAGTCGGCTGATTTTTCAGAAACAGCCAGGCAAGCCGCCCAAATATGTTTACACAGCTGTCCTTTTTGAGACGGCGGGCAGTTGCATTCGGCGTGGGCCACAGTGTTTTGCAAGGATTCTAATTTGATTCCCACACGGTAATTGGGTTTGACGTAAGCCATGATTTCTAACGAAGACGGTTTTGAGAATGAAACTTTGCCCTCTTTAAAAAGACGATGGCCGGCGCTGCGGGCGCTGCTGTTAAAACAGGTTTCAAAAGCGTCAGTGCTCATATCAAATCCTTAAATCAAAAATAAAAAAATCGCGTGTGCGACCGTTTTCGATGACTTCGTGTTGAGAGGTCAATTCGTAGCGGCTTAAGAGCGCATTATTTTTTAACATAGTTAAAAGCTTTTCACTATCGCGATGTGGGCCTAAAATCAGTCTTTGTGCCCGGAGATGCCCGTTTTGGGCCAGTGCCGCCAGTATGTCATAAATGATAAAGGCTCCGACACCCAAAATGCAGGCCGTACCCCGAACGGGTTCGGCAATGGTTTCACCTGATTGCAATTTAAAGTACGCGGAAGATTTGCTATCCGCATCGAGCAAATATTGATTAAAGTTCTGTTCGAGCTTCTGCATGATTGAAGCGATCGGATCGACGAAATATATATTTTTAAACTGTCCACTCTTGTAGGCGGCGCCGCCCAAATAGCCGTGGTCGCAGCAAAAATCCCATACGTCCTGTTGCGGAAGTAAATTTGAATAGACAAGTTGAAGACGTTCAGAAAGTCGGATCATGTCCAAGTGGTTCCTTCGCGGGTATTTTTTGGCACAAAAAAGTTATTCGATGTATTTTGTGCAAAAATAATTGTGAAGGAACTGTTAAAATAGTCAAGACAGTCTGTATTGCAGTTGAAGTCGGCGACGACGAACTTCGAGTGCGTCCAATTAAGGTACTTTACGAGAGGCACTTAGAGGTGCACACTCCGTGACAATTCTCGGCCCCTCTCCTGAGAAGATTACAACGTTAAATAAATTACTCGACTACGGGACATAAATGATCAACATAAAAAATCTGTATCGCTTAAAAAAAACAGATGCTTATAAGAATCGAAAACTTCAAAGTTCGATTCTTTTGAAGAAATCGAATCTGATCAAGGTTTTTGGTCCGAAAGTGTCAGTCAAAAAAGATTGGCTTTCCGACGGCGGAGACATGGCCGGCTTGATTCGCGCGAAAGACTGGTCGAAAACTCCGCTGGGGCCGCTTGAAAGCTGGCCGCAGAATCTGCGGACGACGGTCAGTCTTTGTCTGGCTTCAAGTTTTCCGATCAATATCATTTGGGGCCCGGACGCTATTCAAATTTACAATTCCGGATATCGGGTTATTTGCGAAGGGGCGCACCCACATGCCTTAGGAGAATCTTTTCGTGTGACCTGGGCTTCAGCTTTGTCTGTCATTGGCGATGCGTTCGAGCGCGCACGTCGGGGCGAAACCACCTTTTTTGAAAATCAGCGTCTATTTTTGTTTCGCAACGGCTATCTTGAAGAGACGTTCTTCACATTTTCATTAAGTCCGATTCGTGATGAGAATGGCAACGTGGCCGGTATTTTTAATCCGATGACTGAAACAACCCTCGACATATTAAATCAGCGACGAACACGATTGCTTCAAGATATCTCGGTTGAATCGGTCGACAGTGATAATTTATCGGAAGCTGTACGAAATCTGGCCCTCACTTTATCAGACTATAAGTCAGATATTCCGGGTGCCGTCATTTTCTTAGAAAATGAAGAAGGCGGTTTTACGGCTGCGGCTGTTTCCGGAAATGTGAAGGGAATGGTCGATTTAGCCAAGTGGCCGTCTGACGAAGTGCTCGAGACTTCCGAACCCTATTTCTTCAATAATATAACTGAACGATTCGGCGAAGTTCTTTGTTCAGAGTATAACGAACCCGTTCAAAGTGCTTGCCTTTTACCGATCAAGATAGAAGGTCGTCAAAAGCCGATCGGTTTCTTAGGCGCTATCTTAAGCGAAAGATTGCCGCATGATGAATTGTACATGGCATTTTTTGATCTTTTGATTAATGCCGTTAATCTGGCGGTGGCCGGCGCCGTCGTCAACGAAAAGACTGCAATCGAACGCTACGGATACCAAACGGATATTCATGATTTAGAACTCGAACGCAATTCAGCCGAATCGGCGACGAAGTCGAAGAGCGCCTTTCTTGCAAATATGAGTCATGAAATTCGCACGCCGCTTGCGGCTATTTTAGGGTTTACTGAAATTTTAAAATCTCGTGATCTGAACAGTGAAGACCGCGACAAGTACCTCAATATTATCACGCGAAACGGGCACGCACTGGTCAGAATTATTGATGATATTCTTGATTTATCAAAAATTGAGGCCGGCAAGCTGCATATCGAGCTAGAACCGCTTTGCCTCACCGAATTAATTTTAGATGTTCTGGCCATGTTTACGGACAGAGCTACCGGCAAGGGGCTTGCGCTTAATTTTGATTCAAGCCGATTACCTGAATTCTTCATCCAATCCGATAGCGTGCGCATCAGACAAATTTTAATTAACCTAATCGGTAATGCAATTAAGTTCACGACTGAAGGTAGTGTTTCAGTTAAGGGGCATTTTAAGCTTATCGAGGGTTCGACCTACGAAATTACCTTGAGTGTAACGGATACCGGAATCGGCATTTCGCCCGAGCAAAGCGAAAAACTTTTTCAAGCCTTCACGCAGGCAGATAATAAGACAACTCGCCACTTCGGGGGCACAGGCTTGGGTCTTGCTTTATCTAAAAAACTAGCTAAAGCCATGGGTGGTAATGTGTTGATCGAAAAAAGTGACAGCACAGCTGGTACGACATTCTTGGTTAAGCTGGTTTGCCAAAAGGTTTCTCGGCGTTCTGAAGACCAAGCGACCGTGGCCAAGGCTCACGAAAAACAGATCGAACAACGTCTGCGCGGTTGGTCTGTACTGATTGTGGACGATTCTGAGGACAACCGGACACTGATGAAAATTTTCTTAGAACGTGAAGGCGCATTAACAGAACAAGCGTCGAGCGGCGAAGAAGGAATTCGTATGGCACTTCTGAAAGACTATGATTCTATTTTGATGGACATTCAAATGCCCGGTCTTGACGGCTATGAAGCGCTCGCGCAATTAAGAGCTGCAAATTACAAAAAGCCGGTCTTTGCAATTACGGCTCATACAATGAAGGAAGAAAAAGATCGTGCATTTGCGGCGGGTTTTTCAGGCCATATTTCGAAACCGATTAATCCGTTGCAGATGGTGGATACGCTGATTGCTCACACACTGAAGCTCAATTAGTTAACGTTTAACTCAATTACTTCGGCGCAAGTGGTGTGATTTTAACTCCGCCACGCTCGATGACCATTTTATGGCGTCCGGTGACATGCGCGGTATTTCTTAACTTGTAAATTTCAAGATAGCGTTCACGCGCATAACCATTTTCGGTCGAAGTCAGCAAAATAACCCCGTCGACAACAGTTTCTTCAACTCCGAAACGGCTGATTTGATTGTCGCCATAATGAATATCTGTTGCGAAAAACCCGATGGCTTGAGCCATTTGCACCAGCGTTGCGATCTGAAATACTTTCTCGCGAACTGCTTGCGGGCTTTGAATTTTATGAACAAAAACCGAGACTGAATCGATGGCGATACGTTTCGCGCCCATTTTTTCAATTCGTTCTTTCATCATGAGAAGATCTCGTTCAACGAGAATCTCGGTCTGCGGAACAAAGACAATTTCGATGTTGCCTTTTTTAATTTGCTCGTCGAGCTCCCAACCCATGCCGTGTGCGGCGGTTATGAGTCGCTCGGTTGTTTCTTCAAACGAAAATAGAATTCCTTTTTCGCCGAATTCGACCGCGCCACGATAAATAAATTCAAGACATAAAATAGTCTTTCCCGAACCTGCAACGCCCGAAATCAAAACACTTGATCCCCACGGAATACCTTCGCCAAGGGCTTTGTCTAAACTTTTAACGCCAAGCTTGGCGCGAACCGGCCCATCGCCTAAAATTTTTCTATCTGTGCCGGGAGAGCGTCGTATTGTCACACGTGGTGCATAAATTTCGACCCCGGTGGAACTGATGCTGAAGGTGTGTTCATCACGGCTGTGGTCGGTACCGCGCATCTTAGAAACCTGAATAAAGCGCTGTTCTTCGCCTGATTCGGCGTGATGCTTAAGATTGATAATGCCGTCCACAATTGAAAAAAGAGGATTCGTTTCAATCTCTTTTTTACTAAACTCACCGAGCAAAAGCGCTGTGCAGTCCCAAGCCATTAAATTAATGGCAATTTCATAAGAAAACTTTCGAAGTTCTTCACGAGACCTTGTGAGTTCTTCAAAAACTTTAAAGCTGTCGATAATAACAATTGAAGGCTTAAAACGTTTGATGTGACCCATCAGGAGCGCAATTGTTTTTTCAAGACCGTCCAACCGAAGAATGTCGCCCAAATCAATGAATTCAATGTAGCCAGCATCAAGTTTTTTTTGATCAAAAAAGTTGAACTGTTTGAGGTACTTTAAGGTTTTTGCGGTCGGCTCTGATAGCGTCTGAAAGAAAATAACTTTTGAATCGGGGCCGCAGTTTTCAAATGCAATCTGCTGCGAAAGAATAGTTTTGCCTGAACCCGGCGAGCCGGCAAGAACTGTCAGGCTGCCGGCCGGAATTCCGCCGGAAAGAATTTCATCTAAATTGCGAACACCGGTGGGCAGTCGTTCAATTTTCGTTGGGGTATTCATTTCACGTCTCGTTTCTTTCTTGCTAAACCCAATGACAGTGCTGCTTGCGATTCAAGTTTTTGTGGTAGAGCTTGAATTGTAACCGTCATCAGCTCTTGGTGTAATTTCTTAGTGAGTATGCCCGCGGTAATTTTGCTGAAAACTTCAAGAAGCTCCAGTAAAAATTCTTGCAGAGCGACTTGGATGTCTTTTGGCTTTTCATCGACGATCTGGTCAGAAAAGGTTTTAAAATCAAGGCCGCTAGAATTATTGGTGATAGTACTTAGAACCGGAAAGCGTTCCTGGCATTCGTGCAAAATACGGTCAACAACAGCCGTCACCGTGACATTGCTTAAGGTCATTAAACTTTTACGATGAATAGCGATGATGCCATTGATGAAAAGCTGCGGCAGTTCCTTTTCAGAAAGACTGCTATTCTTCTTCTTCCACGCTTCGATTTGCTTTAAATGAAGATCATTACAATGACGGCGCAAAGATACGCTCCAATTGAAAAAAACCGAGTTCGGTGGTTCGGGGGTGTTGGCGGCGGCAAGCGATATCTTGCCGTGCAGTTGCAGCTTAATCACTATGATGTTTAAGCTGCTGTTTGTAAAGCGTATACGCTGCAACGTTAGATTTTGTGCCCGTCTTAAGTAGCGACAATAAAAGAAATGTTAAGTTAGTAACAAGATGTCGTTAAGTTTAAGGTGATGTTGCGATTTCTTCGCACGATGTTCAAATGAATTTCATAGGTCGAATAGAACAAGAAACGGGCTTAAAGAAAAGCCCGCTAAGCAAAAAGACTACTGAACAACTTCGCAAGAGACATAGGTGTTTCGTTTATCGGTGCTGCATTCAATTTTTGAAATTTCGATAATCGAAGCCCAGCCTTCAGATTTTGAATAATCTAAATCAGTTAAAATAGAAACAAGAGCTTTAGCTTTGTCAGGTGCGACGCGATTGTTGTCTTCACCGGTACAGGCGCTGTAGTCATATTTTGATTTATCGAGGTTGGTGTAACGAGTGTCGAAAGAAGTTGTACCTCCGCCGCAACCATCGCCTTCTTCGGCTGTGAAGAAGTCCGTAATGGCCGACTTACACAGACCTTCCTTATTGCAGGCTGACTTAATACCTGAAGATTTCATCGCGTCTAAAATTAAGCGACCGACTTTGCCGCCGTAGTTCTTAGATGTTTGTTCAGCGGCCTGAGCTTGAGAAAAAGAAAATAAAGCGATAAGCAATACGGTCATGAAAGATAATTTTTGTTTCACAAAGTCTCCTGAATAGAAAAAATTTTGCCTCATTTTAGCAGAAGTTATCGCAAATAATTTTTTAAATCAGGGTATGTGTAAAAATGATTAGACTATCAATAATTTAGACACTTAAGAAATGGCTTTAAAGCAATAGAACTACTGCTCGACGCAATAAATTTTGCCGGCCACGGTGCAAGCCCCCGAACCGTTTGTAATAAAGCTGTGTGCCGTCGATCCGTTTTCAGTGCCGTTGGGTGTACCGAGCTGACTGGTGCTGGCCGTACTTAAAAAGCCCGAACAATTTTCGCTGGATGTTCCCCAGAAAGCATTTAAGCCGGTGTAGACGGGAACAGTCGTAGCTGAAAGGGTATTGGCTGCAAGAACCGTAAGATATGAATTGGCGTTGGTCGTTCCAACTCGAACGGTGTAATCCGACGAGCAGTAAGGTTGGCTCGCGCCTAAAACCCAGTTAAGGCGACCGGTGGTGCCGATGATTCCACAATTGTCGTTACCTGTCGAAAAGCAGGCGCGACGGGTTGTTAAATCGACAACCATCGCTTTAAAGGTGGAAGCGCTAAAACCAGTCGGCTTAGCCGAGTTACAGACGGTATCGGCACCTGCAGGCGCGCTAAGGTTTCCGTTAGGCACCGTCGCTAGAAAAATAATTTTTCCGGCGCAAAGAGTGCTGGCCGACCCGCCGCTGATGGTGGTGTTTCCGGCCGAATCACGAACCAGAACCGTGACGTAGTAAATCGTGACCGCATCAAGTGTCGTCATGTTGGCCGTTAGAGAATTAATAGTCCAATCTTGTAGAACAGTCCCGTTGGCTTCGACGTCAGCTTCGGTCGAGATATTATCTGTCAGCGAATAAACAACCTTGTAAGAGAGTTCGTCATCTTTTGTGCCTTCGACACCGTCAGTGGCGACCCATGAAATAGTTAACGCGTCTGCGGTTTGGCCCGAGAATGTAACCGGAGTGCTAAAAGTCGGATTAACGACATCCAATGATTTTTTTGTACAGGCGTAAGCTGATAAAACGATAACGGCTATAAACAGCGCGGGTATAAACTTCAATGGGACTCCTTACACTATTGTAATGCAGTCGACCTCGCAGACAAGCTTTTAAGCCGAGAAGTCGGGTTGATACCGGCTCATTGTATCGTTTTAAGATTATTCTACTGACAGTCTTTGCAGACTTGCAGAAAGCGGTCGACCTCTTGGTTTTTTTCTAAAAAATCGATGCCGTATTTACGCCAGCCGAAGAAATCAGTGGCTTCGTAAAAGTGCACACCATAAGCTTGCGCAAATAGGCGGTCAGCATTTGAAAAATGCGTCCCGGGTACCATTGTGAGTTTGCTCAAATCAAGCTTCCAGTCGCCGACATAGCCAGCATCGGCTTTTTTGAAGGCCGAATCGCCCACCATAAAAGATTGAGTTTTATCAATTGAAATGTCGGCACCGAAAGTTCGTTTCAAAGATTCTTCAAGGGCTAACGCCATACCTGTACCGGGTTTGCGGTTCTCATCAGCGTTTTCGGCAAAGTCGTAGCCATGCACAAAACCACCGGCTTTGGTAATTTCGCTGATGGTGTAACGAAGGGCCCCTTCGGCTGTTTCGCATGTAACACGGCCGGCGCCCACTCCATTTTGATTTGAAACGATGTAAATGAGGTAGCCTTTTTCTTTCAGCATTTTTAAAACTTTGGGTACATTCGGAAGTATTCTGACATCAGTCGGGCTGTTGGCTGAAACCGAATCAGACAAAGCAATTCGTAAAGTAGAATCGGCATCAAAAAAAGCGACGCGTACTGCGCCGTTGGCTGGTGGAGTGAAAGTATCGCGGCTAATTTCTCGGCGAGTGGCGCTTGGGCAAATGACTTTGGGCTTTGGTGCGACGGTGGCGCCGGCTTCTGCGGCGGTTAGGCGTTCGGCAGAATGCTGACAGGCAAAGAGAACAATCATCGACACGCAAAGAACAGCAGAACGTAAGGCTATCATAAAAACTCCCAAGTGTTTATGATAGCAGACAGACCTGATTGAGTTGAAGTCCAGTAAATACGTCTCAGCATTCTTATAACGAATCTGAAAGGCTTAAAGGGATTGGTGGCAAAGCACAATTCACTCATATAAATGAGAGTAAGTTGACAAACAACAAATCGGACTCAAGTTTAGCAAATGGAAAATGCCGACTTTAACTTACCTGAAGGGCTTCTCATTCGAAAAGTTCGCGGGCATTGGTTGACGCAAAATCCGAACCCGCGGGCGTCCCTAGTTGCTGCGCTTTCATTGATGGTGCTGCTGATTGCAAATTTTCTTTATTGGCGAAATGATTTTAATTTAGAAAATTTCATGACGGCCATTCCACAAAAAGTATTTGAAAAGCATGAGTACTGGAGGCTGTGGTCAGCGCTTTTTGCTCATGCGGACATAGCCCACTTACTTTCGAACTCGCTATTATTTTCAGCTTTTACGTATTTTATTTTTGGCTATTTCGGAAGCTTTGTTTTTCCGTTCGCCGCACTTTTGTTCGGTGGCTTTATCAATTTTATAGTTTTACAAACAATGTCACCGAATTCAGAGTTGTTAGGTGTTTCGGGCGTTGTGTACTGGCTGGGAGCAGTTTGGCTGACTCTTTATTTTCTTCTTGAAACACGCTCAAGTATTTCTACCAGATTGATTAAAACGGTCGGAATTTTTTTATTGCTATTTATCCCTGAAACTTATCACCGCGATGTCAGTTACTTGAGCCATTTTGTCGGGTTTGTTTTGGGAATTATTTTTGGACTTTTGTACTACTGGCGAAAGAGGGAAGCGTTTAAAAATGCTGAAGTTATTGAGTTCGTTGAAGCTTAAAGTAAGGTAGGAAAGAAGAGTTGCTCTTGGCCGAGAACTGGCTTTAAATACTGAAATGTCACAACACCCAAAAACCACCAAGTATAAATTGCTTTTAACTCTCGCAGCTTTAGGCGTCGTCTACGGCGACATCGGCACAAGTCCTTTGTATGCTTTAAAAGAAGCGTTTCACCACTCACATTTACCGCCAAATCCTGAAAATATTATGGGAATTCTGTCCCTCGTTTTTTGGTCGTTGATTCTGGTCATTTCTGTGAAGTACCTGGTTTTTATTCTTCGTGCAGACGAAAACGGTGAGGGCGGAATTTTAGCCTTAACTTCGTTGATTAAGTCGACACCTAAAAGAGAACTGTCGCGTGGTGTGAAGGTGGCGTTGACTTTGACCGGGGTGTTTGGGGCCGCTTTTCTTTACGGCGACGGAATTATTACTCCGGCTATTTCAATTTTAAGTGCGGTTGAAGGTCTCAGTGTAATTACGCCGGTTTTTGATCCGTATATTATCCCGATCACGGTCACAATTCTTGTGCTGTTGTTTTCTGTACAAAAAAACGGAACCGGTTCGATGGGTAAAGTGTTCGGGCCTGTGACTCTTTTGTGGTTTTTGGTTATCGGAACGCTGGGTGCCTACAATATTTTTCAAAATTTCGAAATATTAAAATCGGTTAACCCGTTTTATGCCTATCAGTTCTTTGTGCTGAATTCATTTCATGGATTTGTTGTATTAGGTTCTGTTTTTTTGGTGGTGACAGGCGGAGAAGCTCTTTATTCTGACCTGGGGCATTTTGGTATCGAGCCAATCCGTAAAGCCTGGTTCTATGTTGTGCTTCCGTGTCTGCTGCTGAACTATTTTGGACAAGGGGCTTTTTTACTTGGTCACCCGGAAGGCGTCAGTAATCCGTTTTTTTCGATGGCACCTTCGTGGTCGCTTTACCCGCTTGTTGGGTTAGCGGCTGTGGCCACCACAATAGCGTCGCAGGCGTTGATCACCGGTGTTTATTCAATATCAATGCAAGCGGTTCAACAAGGGTATCTGCCGCGTATTTTAATTTGTCACACGTCTGAAAATGAATTTGGCCAGATCTACATTAAAAATATTAACTATTTATTGATGGTCGGTTGCATTCTGTTGGTCCTGATCTTTAAAACTTCAAGCAACTTGGCCGCGGCCTACGGCATTGCGGTTACTTTAACGATGATTATTACGACTTTACTTTTCTATGTGGTCGCCGTTCACCGCTGGGGCTGGAATATTTATGCCACGTTGGCGCTTTGTTCAGTTTTTGCGATCATTGATTTGGCATTTTTAGGAGCTAATCTTCTTAAAATTCTAGAGGGTGGATGGTTTCCGATGCTGTTGGGAATTATCGGCTTCACCTATATGTCGACCTGGAAGCGTGGGCGTGAAATTTTGAACACGATACTTTCTAAGAAGTACGTTTCGCTAACGGATTTTATGCAGAAAATTACTCAAGACGGTGTTCACCGAGCTGAAGGCACCGCCGTCTTCATGAGCCGGGAATTGAATGTAGCACCGCTGTCGTTTATTAATACGGTTGAACACTTCAAAGCGGCTCACCAAAACCTGATATTTGTGTCAGTCAAAATTACAAATGCTCCTAGAATAACGGATCAGCGCTACGAACTAAGCGATTGCGGGCCGGGTTGCTACCAACTTTTGATTCGTTATGGTTATCTGGAAAAACCGGACGTGCCAGCTGTTTTTGATTTGATAAAAGAATCCAATCCGATTTTCGACAAAAACAAAGCCAGCTTCTTTATCGGCCGCGAAAACATTTTTGCCACCGAACTTCCGGGTATGGCTCTATGGCGTGAGAAATTATTTTCTTTCGTCTTCAGAAACGAACTACCGGCCACGCAGTATTTTGAACTACCCAAAAACCGAGTCGTCGAAGTGGGTACACAGGTCGAGATTTAGGGGTGCCAGATTTAGGGTGCCAGGTCCTGAATCTTGTTACAGCACGTCATGCTCGATCAGTAAATCGTATTTATTATCTTTCCAGTTCAACTGCAGAGTATTCTTCGTGGTAGGTTTCGCCGTTTACACCATAGTAAGTGACTTTTCGTTGAACAAAATCTGCATCGTAGCTGACAACGCCCGCTTTCCAGGTTTCTTGTAGAAACTCAGGAAAGGTACTTTGGCCTTGCTGATCTTTTCTAATTGCTGCGATCAGCGCCTCGCGGTCAAACTTGGGAATTTCAAAAGTGCCTGTGACAAGCGGTGTACCCTGCTGAACCACAGAACCTTCTTTCATCACATAAATTGACTGACAGGATGGCAAAGACCAGCGATTCATTTGTGCGCCAGCTTGCCTAAGCACTTCAGCCAGAACCGGAAACCCGCCGGTTTTTGGACGGATCGACATTCCGTATTTTTGTGCTTCGATAAGTTTGTCTGTTATTGTGCTCATGGCGGTTTCCTTATTCAATGGGGGTTTTATTGAGTTTGTGAAGTTGAGTAATTTTTGTAAGTGTTTTTGTCAAATTTTTTCGTTCTGTGTCGGTTAAAGCCGAAAAAAAACTTTCATCATTTTCATCTGCGATACTTGCTAGCTTTGGAACAAGTTTCATTGCTTTAGGAGTAAGCTCTATTTCTTGGTAGCGACGATCGGCGGCCGTGGCACGAGTCACCAGTTCTTTACGCAAGAGACGATCAATAAGTTTTGAAACCGCTCCGCGGGTTAGGCCCGTGAGCTCAGCCACGACGTTTGGTGAAATCGTTTTATTTTCTGAATATATTTCTCGAAGAATAACCCATTCAGCAACTGTTACATTGCAGGCTGCAAGCTTTTGTGCGAACGACTGCGAAACCGCGTTTGAAACGACTCGGAGGTGATAGCCGATGTGCGATCTGAGATGACTAACTTCAGGAGTTATTTTTTTTATCAATTAGCCGCCTGATCTTGACAATAGTTTCCTAGGAAACTATTGTCAAGACTTGGTGGTCGTTAAGACAATTGCTGAGTTTGTCTGATTGCAACTGGCCACAATTAGAAGTTTAAAGTTTTATGACGAGGCCTTATTCATCTGCATCTAATCCCATTTGGCTTCTATAAGAGTTTTGAATCTGGAAAGAAGTGTTTTCAGTTTCGTGGTCTGAAACACAATCGATTTGAACAGGTTTTGAAGCTGCTACAATTAAGTAACCTGCAATCATGTAAGACTTGGTCAACTTTTTGAAAACTCCATTCTCGTCAAAATAGATTAAAAGAATTGCGCTCGTTTGTCTTATACTTTGGCTTTTTGCAACATAGTAACCGCAATTGAGTCTGACGCCATTGGCTTGATCTTCAATAGTACATTCACGTTCATCGACAACAAATTTGCCGTCACCGTTGATGTAAAACTCGCTGTTCTTTGCGTGTTTCGGAAACGGTTCAAGCTTTTTGCCGTTGCTGTGTAATTTGACTTCACACTTTTCAATTTCAGACTTGTTATCTTGTAAGTAGTCTTTGATCGTATTCTTATCAAGCGCAAATGCGTGATCGGCAAATGCAAAAGCCGAGAAGAAAGAAAAAAAGAGAGGCATTAGCTTAAGGACTTTCATAGTAACTCCTGTGTTTAAAGACTTGACGGTATATCCTATCAGTAGCAATTGGCGGGCCACCTTTAAACCACTTCAGAGGCACATGGTATGACATTAATATGAAATACTAAACAGCTAAATACCCACGATCTTAGGTATGCAGCTGAAAACACTTAAGAATTGGTGAAGTTTTAAAAGCTGTTAAGTGTTAATAAGTTAAGCGATCTGTTTTGAAACACAAAACGTAAAACAAAACGACTGAAAGATAGGTTTCAATGTTCCTATCCGACGAGATTGAGTTTCTTGAACATTCTGCAATGCAGTTGCTGATTCGGCAAATTCCCTCTAGATTATTAAAGATGAAAAAAATAATTATTTTTAATGCAAGCCCCGAAGGCCAAAAGGGCAATTGTGCTAGGTTGATAAAAAACAACATTCGACTGAGCTTAGCCAAATCAGTTAAAACAGAAGTTGTACACTTGGCGGAACTCAAAAACTACGGAACAAATAAAAAATTGCTAAGGTCTGTTAATCAAGCTTCGGGTTTTGTCTTTGTCAGCGGCACTTATTGGGATTCTTGGGGTTCGCCGCTGCAAAAGTATTTAGAAGAAATGACTGATCTTGAGGGAACGCCAGCGTACTTAGGAAAGCCCGCGGCGGTTGTTATATTAAATCACTCGGTTGGTGGTAAATCTGTTCTTTCAAGGCTTCAGGGAGTTTTGGTTACTCTTGGATGTCTGATTCCCCCGCTGAGCGGGATGGTGTACGGATTAAATACCGACTTGGTTTTGAAAAAGCTAGGTAAAACAAAATCGTCGCATCAAGATGATTTTTGGTCGTTAGAAGATTTGCAGCCCATTTTAGAAAACCTCGTGCGTAGTTTGAAAATTGAAATCACCTGGGCCGAGTGGCCCGTGGATCGCAAGAATTTCAGGAAGCTTTGGCTTTGAGGGTGCCAGGTCCTGAATCTTGTTACAGCAAGTCATGCTCAGTTAATATCGGTCGATTACTCATTCGATCTTTTTTAGATTTGAAATACTGATGTTTTGTTCCATATCGAAATCCTTCGGCTTTGTTCGATTCAGGGGCCGTGTTGAGCCAAGCTAAAATTCTCGCGGTATCAAAATTTAGAGTTGTATCTTCACAAACCGGAATGAGTAGATCAGATAGATTTAATTTACCATGAAGCGTGCTGTACGCGTAGTCTTGTACTTTTTCACATGCGCCAGCTGTGACAGGATTTCTATAATTGTATTTATAGGCATTTAAAAAATAATTTGGATGTTGAAGAATGCATTTGTAATGTCTTCCGGCGAAGGTTTCATTAATTCTATTGCCGACTTTCGTTAGTCGTTTACTTGTCCGATGCATAAATTGCTGCATACATTGACTGACATTTGAATCGGGAGTTGAAGCGATTAAATGGTAGTGGTTATTCATGAGCACGAAGCTATGAATTTGAAAATGGTATTTTGTATTTACGTAGGTGAGTTCCTCACAAAATATTTTCCAAACGGTTTCCATCGGAACTTGAAACCAATCTCGGTTGATGCATCTTGCGCTAATATTGTAAGGATATTCGGATTGGAGAATCGTTTTTAATCTGGGCATAACTTGAGAAATGCAAAGTTAAAGCCTTGCCAAAAATAACTATAATGGTTTCTTAAAGGCGATGCGTCCGTAATCAGGACCTGGCACCTAAACTTGGACCTGGCACCTAAACTTCAACTGGCGGGCACGAATCGAGCGTTTGAAGCTGTCTGCTTAAAACCATACATTAAATTTAGTAATGATATAAAGAGAAGATACTAATTATCTTTATGGTTCATTTTGATTTTATAATTTTGCTAACACAATGAAGATAGGAAACTCTATGAAATATCTCTTAATCTTGATGACCTCAATTATTTTTAACCAAGCTTATGCTGGCTTACCTGTAACGCCAGTGGCCGATCAGGCCGCGCTCTTGTTAAGTCACGACCCGAAGCTTGCGACAAATAAAAGATTAGTTTACGACTTCACACGAATTATTTTGGCAGGGCGCAGATTAGAACAAGCTGCAGTTTTTTTAAACGAAGGCTATATTCAACATAATCCGAATGTAGAGACGGGTCTTAAAGGTTTTCTAGATTTCTTTTCAAAACTTGGAGGGTCGCGACCAATACCCGATACAATCAAGGGTTTGGTTGCAATGACGACCGAAGGAGACCTCGTTACAATGGCATTTGTTGATACCCGCAAAGATGCTGATGGAGAAACATACACCACAACCTGGTTCGATATGTTTCGAATTGGAAATGGAAAAATTGCCGAGCACTGGGATAACGACACAAAGTAGAATTTTAAACTGGCGGACAAGAGCAGATGAGTTTCAAACTGCGTGTCTTGAATTTTCGACTCATTTCGATTTTTGAGTATGAATTCCAATTTCACGAGGATCTCGAGATAATGGATTCATAAATTCACGAATGGCATCAAAGACAACCTTAAATTGGTAATCGTATTTCTTTTCTAACTCACTCAGTTTTTTCAATAGCTCTTTGTTAGAGTCAAGTAGTTGTCGTAAACCGACAAAGGTTCGTATGATCTCGATATTGACTTGAATGGCCCTTGAGCTGTTTAAGACACTTGAAGGCATCGCAATTCCTTGTTCTGTAAATGCATAAGGAGGAGTTCTGGAGCCGCCCCAACTTGAAATCACAATTTGTGATTTCAAGTTGCTAACCTCTTGATTTTGCAACTGAAACATAAAATCAGCGGAAAAGCGTTCGAGATTTCTTTTGACAGACTGAATAAGAATTCTTGGCTCAATGCCGTAAAGAGTGGCGAGGTCGAAACTGATCATAACTTTATGCCCACGTATGACATAAACATGATCTTGAATCCCTTGAGTTGTGACGAAATTTTCTTTCATGATTTACGTTAGGTGCAAAGTGCAAACTCGTGCTTGCTAGATATAAAGGGGCTATTCGATTTGTATATCGGATTTTGTAAATAATTGGCGAAGAGAGCGGGATTTAAAGCCGTTTTAGCTTTTTTGCAATGTGAAGGCTTGCTAGTAGAATTGGTCTGGGCGCATTTTACTAGCCAACTACCAAAAACTACTAGAATTAGTAGTTTTGTAATTTCAAGTACTTACAGAGAATAGCTCAAAGTACTTGCTAATTACTACTAATAGTAGTAATTAGTAGTATATGAATAAAAAGTTACCAGATTGGAAAAAATCATTAGAAAACCCAAAAGAGTTAATAGAGCTTTTTTCATCTAAAGACATGCAAGCGCTGGTTAAAAAGGCTAATTCTGAATATTTGCATTGGGACAAGTTTCGATATCAACCTATGCCACAAAATATTAATCCAGAGACAGCCTGGGCTTTTCTCAAAATGGCACGAATGACTGGAAGAGAAAATATTGGCGTAATAGATGAGTACAACAACCCTTTCTCTATTTTTCTGACAAAAGAACACATGAAGGAATTGAGTTTCATTGACTCTCATTCTTCTGGAACGATCGTAACCGGCGAAGGCATGCCAGACGATACTTCCAAAGATAGGCTTGTTATAAATGGATTAATTGAAGAGGCGATCTCATCAAGTCAAATCGAAGGCGCAAATACAACACGAAAAGTTGCAAAGAATATGATTGAGCAGCAGTTGCCGCCCAAAAATCAGCACGAGCAGATGATATTAAATAACTACATAGCTATGGCTCAACTTGAGAGTTGGAAAAACAGGGAGCTGTCAGATGAGTTTTTACTTGAGCTTCATAAAATTCTAACAGTCGATACCTTAGAGCAAAAAAAAGATGAGGGTCGGTTTCGAACGGATGAAGATGAAGTGGTCGTCATCGAGAATCCCACTGGAGATTTGGCTCACATACCACCGAAGATACGTCAGGCAAGAGTTCAACTCAAACAGCTATATAAATTTATTAATGACGAAGACGAAGATAACTACACCCATCCTTTTGTAAAGGCCTCAATTTTACATTTTTTAATTGGGTATATTCATCCGTTCGTAGATGGAAATGGAAGACTTGCC
>JANPAD010000111.1:0-2839 GCA_031429735.1 Bdellovibrio sp.
CGTTCAAGGCACTGTCGGAGCAAACAATTTTACATTTCTTCTTGATGACTCCACTGAATTAAGCATTGCTGGCGCGAACCCAATTGTTCCTGCCGAGGGTGCAAGTTTATTGGTTGAAGTTAATTTGGCAAATATTTTTAAGCAGATTGACATGTCCAGCGTAACAAATAACGAGGTTATTAGCCATACAAACCGCCATGCCGGTTTTAACTTATGCGCAAGCATAGATGCCAGCGCCAACGACCTCTATACCTGCATACGTAAAGGTCTTGAAACTCATTCAGATTTTGGTGAAGATAAAGACGGTAATGACGATTTAGAGCCTTCAGAAGACGTGCACTAATAAACTAAAAATAAAACAACTTGAGGAGCCCCACAGGGATGTGGGGCAAATTTATGAAAAAAGCCAAACCTAAAATTTATAAGTATAACGATATCATCGTATTTTTAAATGATGTGTTAGTTTTTTTTAAAGATAAAGACAAGAAGTCCTTACGCGATCTTTCGACTGAGTTAAAAATTGCGAATGGACTTTTATCTATGATTCTAAACAGGAAAAGAAATTTAACTGAAGAATTGCTCCTAAAACTTCTAGAAAAATTCTCATATAATAAAAACGAAGTTCAGTTCGCAGAAAACTTAAGAATTATAAGTTTTTCTCAGAATTACCAAAACCGAAAAATGGCGATAGCGAAAATTAACAAATTGAAAAGTTATCGTGATTTTAACAAAAATGAATTTGAAAACTATAAGTACCTTTCGAACTGGTACTATGTTGCTATCAAAGAAATGTCCGATTTAAAAGACTTCAATGAAGATGTCGAATGGATTCAAAAGAGACTTGCTTATTCGGTCAACCAAAAACAAATAGACGAAGCGCTGACGTTTTTAAAACAAAATGAAATTTTAGTTTATAAAAATAAAAAGTTAGTGGCTGCCAATAAAGACATGAACTGCGAAGAAGGCATTTTTAAACTAACTTTAAGTGGTTTTCACAAACAAATTTTAGGTTTAGCGGCCGATGCCATTGACACTATTGAAAGAGACCATAGACGTATTTTAGGGCATACTTTAACTGTGAACGAAAATCAAATTTCAGAAATTCATAATATACTTCAGGAAGCATTTGAAAAAATAAAAAAAATAAATTTAGCAAATCCGGAAAAGGCAAGCCAAGAAGTTTACCATGTTGAGTTAGTCTCGATTCCAATTACAAAAAAGGGCGAAAAATGAAAAGCTATCTCGTAATACCAATGATTTTAGCCACTCTATTAACAACCTACTCTTGTACCAATAGCCAAGGGACTTCAACAGGCAACCCGCTGGTCGCTATATCTATGACGGGCGCGTCTACAAACGCTACGGCCCAGTTAAATAAACATCAATTTTCTTGGCTCATCAACCAGGCTTATGCCCTGACACCACCTTCAAGTATGCTCGATGCGGTCAGCAGCACAGTTGTTGTCTCTAGCTTTTGGATCAGCATTTCAGAAATCGAGTTTAAATCAGCGGAAACTGCCGGCAACTCTGAAGTGGACGGCTCTGATGTTGAATTTACTGGCCCTTACACAATTAATATTTTTGACCCCAACCCTCAATCGCTAGCAAGTTCTGAAATTTCAACCAACGCTATTCGTCGAATAAAATATAAAACAAAAAAAGTGGCTGACGTCAGCGCTGGAAACCCTGCAGGAATGGTTAATCACACCCTGTATGTTGTAGCAGCAGTCGCAAGTAAAAACTTCACCTTAAGATCAGGCGAAGAGATTCAGTACGAAACGGCCGGGCCCAATTTGGTCACCTTTGCAAATAATCAAAATTTATTACTAGAAGTTCTGACTGCTGAAATATTTAGAAAAATTGACCTTACGAACGTGACTAATAACGCTGTTATTGATGAGTCCAACAAAATTAATGCAACCGGCGCCTGCCCTACTATTGATGCATCGGCTAATGATATTTATACCTGCTTTATCAAAGCGATTCAAAAGCAAACGAAAGTAGGTAAAGATGATAACGGAGACTCCGAGCTGCAACCGTCAGAGGAAACAATAAATTGAAGAGCAGGTAACTCGAAGTTTAATCCTGGTTGTGTATGGCTCAAAAAGCACAAATAAAAAATCCGCTGATTAAGCGGATTAATTTGGATGGGGTAGTGAAATTCGCATAACCTGCTGATTTTATTGAACTGATTTTTCTAATCACTACAAAGTGCTACAAACCAAATTGATAAAACACTATGAATATTTGCAGCCCTCTTAAAAATCGAAACCACTCCTAAGACAAGTACCATTAGATGGTGTTCTAACTACACGTGACGCATAAGCTGGTGTTAAAGCGCATGATCCGCCGTAGATTCCGATACAGGCACCGGCGTTACACGCGTTGCAATCACTCAAGGTACAAAAATTTCCAACGGAACCGCTGTACCCGCCCATAATGCTTGCGCAGGCTCCTGAGCTGCAGGTCCAATTTGACCAGTAGTATGACCCTGCAGGAGGACTTCCAAGAAAATTTGCGACAGCTGTTTGAGCGGCAGTCATTGTGACTGTGCATGTACCGGTGCCCAAACACATTGTTGCTCCCGACCATCCGGTAAAAGTAGAATCAGATGCAGCCGTCGCCGTTAAAACAACAGTTGCGCCGTTAGTGACCGTCGCCGCACATGTCGAACCACAACTGATTCCCGAAGGTGAAGATGTGACCGTTCCTGTTCCGGCGGAACCTCCGCCTTGGGACGTTCCAATTTTAGTTACAGTCAGCAAGTAAGTCGCAGTTGGTGTAGCGGTTGATGTGACCGATGGCCTCGTCCAGGCTGGCCACCTGCTTGATGCTGATG
>JANPAD010000112.1:0-11673 GCA_031429735.1 Bdellovibrio sp.
TCATTGAAGATGATGAAACTCAGCGGTTGTCTTTAAAAAGAATTCTTGAAACCGAAGGCTACACGGCTTTGCTTGCAGCCGATTCAGCGGAGCTCACGGCCTTGTTAGATGAAGAAAAAGATATTCATCTGATTTTGATGGATATCGGTTTGCCTTGGATCAACGGTTTTGAACTGGCTGAAATGATGAAGAGCCACCCGGACTTGAAGCGTCTGCCTTTGGTGTTCTTATCTGCGCAAGCTGAGCAATCAGACTTTGACCGGGCCCGCGAAGTGGGTGCGGCTGATTACATTAAAAAGCCGTTTGATATCGAAAAACTGAAGCAAGTGATTGCCGGGTTACTTAAAACTGATAAATAGTTTTTTGAATTTTTATATTTTGAATAAAAAAAGAGGAGTCTTGTGACTCCTCTTTTCGTTGGAACTTTTGATTTTTTTTTACTCAGCGACGAACATTGAAGTGACACAGTTATTGAATGAATTGGCCTCTTCAAATGAGCTGTTGTCAGAATCCGGAGTGCGCGTTGCGCTTGGAGCTGTTAAATCAATTAAGAAACGCTCGATATTGTAACCCACCGGAGAATTGTTAAGAGAGTTGCTGCTGGCGACGTACAGGTAGCCACTGGCACTGTCGTAAGTCATGGCGCTGACGCCGTAGAAGTAAGACGTGTCATTGTAAAGAACTACTCCGTTATTTACAGTCGAGGTCTCGCCAGCCACAGTATTTTCAGTGAAATCGTACATGACGAGGGCGTTATTCAAGCCAGAAGCTAGTGCTGTATTCGCAGCATTCGTCGCATAAGCCACAAGAAGCTTGCCTGTGCCTGTTCCAGTCGGAATGAAAACAATTGATGTCGGAGTTGCATTGGCTGAAAGCTGCTTACTAAAGCTTGGGTCTGCGGTTGTAGCTGCCGTTACGAAAGTCGCAGCACCCGGAGCATTGGCAAGACAGTTGCCGGCTACGTTTGATCCGTTTTTACTTATAACGCCGATATCCATTTGACCAACGGCCGAGTGGGCATAGATGTATTTGCCGACAGCGTCTGTGGAGATCACCTTAGGTAAAGCGACTAAATCTGTAATACGCGTGTTATTAGTAAGGCAGGCGCCGGCATTACCGTTACCCCATGAAATATTTGATGCCACTTCTTTACGAGTTGGTGTCGCATCGAAACGTTCGATGGAAGCAGTAGCGCTCACGACTCCAACTAAGAAGCCTTTGTCTGCGGCGCGAGAAATTCCGCGTAATGTACCTGCGGCCAGATAAACCGTGCTTGGCTGCCAAACAGATTTTGATCCGAATGCCGATTTAACAATTTTATCAATACGGCGGTTACCGGTCGATGTTGCATTTTCAACTGCAACATAAACGCTGCCGTCGCCACCATCAGTCACACCGTTAGGGTAGGTGTCCGCATCTTCTTCAGATAAGTTGGCGTAGTCATGCACAACTTCGTAAGCGCGGGTGTCGATGTCCATACGTGATAGGATTTGCCCTACGTTACCGACTGTCGGTGCAGTAAAGCCGGTACCGCTGTAACACAGGCCGGTCGCGATGTAGAGTTTTTTAGAGGCGGTCACGGCCGTATCGCTGTTTTTAGCGCAGCTGAAGCCGATCACGGTAAAAATAAGTCCTAAGGCCAAACTCAGTGCAATATTACGTCTCATTATCACTCCTTGATAACTTGAACCGATTTATTTAGGGTCAATTCGATTCACTCTATTTTAACGGACAATCTTAGCTTATAGAAGAAATCTTCTTTTAACTAACACAGTTGTTTCAAAACTAGACTTGCGTAGTGAGAATGAAATACAAAGGTGTTTTAATAGGTCCATACATTCATTGTTTGGCTTAATTTTTAGATGCTCAACAGTTACAATACAAACTGGATGCTGAAATATTTTTTACTTTTCGTTATTCTGAGTTGCGCGCAACTGTCTTGGGCCCAACAGCGTCTGCGTGGTGGCACAATGAAGACCACGAAAATCGGCCTCAGTTATTCGAACTACACCGGCCCTGATAACACTTCGTTTTCGAAAGGGAGCCCGGCGTTCGGCATCGATGTCTCGATTGACGATGGCGGCAAATACTTCAGATATTTTTTCAAAGCCAGTGCCGACTACGCGAGCGGGTCGCAGGCCTTTAGCAAAAACGCGGTTGTTTATACATCTAAATACGAATTCTTCGCGATCGCTCCTGAAATCGGGGTTGCGGTGTATCCGGTCGCCCGGCGCGATCGAGGTCTGAATATTTATCTCTACGGTTCAGGTCAAGTCAGTTACAACTACCTGAATATTATGACAATCCCGTCGACCGTCACGGGAGTGAATGCGAAGTCGCAAGAATTCGGTGCAGGTTATGGCGGCGGCATTGGTGTTGAAGTAAATTGGAGCGGTGGCATGGGTCTCAGCAGTGTGAAAGAAACCGCAGGCCGAAATGTGCTATTTGCAGAGCTTGGTTTTACAAATTCATATGCCCCTTTAGCTGGGCAAATCCGGTTTGAACTGAGCCGCATCAAAGGCACAATTGGGTATGGTTTTTAATTATCCGGCTTTTTTCCTGCCGCGCGTATACGTTAAATAGTCCTGCATTAAATTGTGCAAATCGTTTCGTTGTTGCGGTGTCATGTTGACGAATTTAAGGCGTTGCGTGCGCTGACCGCCCTGAATGATTGTTTCGGCTTGCAGTTTGATACGGGCTTTACGCGGGTCCTTTTGAATTGAACTGATGACGACGATGTCGAAAACACAGTTAAAAAAATCAAACGGAATCATTGTTTCAGCTAAAATACCGGACAAAGAAATATTTTTGGTCGTTGTTCTGAAGCTTTTTCCGCGCGACGAAATCATTAAAGTTTCAATTTTAAGTTCATGGCGCAGGGCCCGTTGATCCATTTTTTTATTGGCCAACATGTCTGAAAAATCCATTTTCGGCTTTTTGACATTTGAAAAAGTCAGCTCTTCACCGTCGAAGTCGACCAACGAGTTATTCTCCGGCAAATCTTTGTTCATAAAACGGCTCATGGTGTCTTCGGCTAAAATAATATGTGAAAAGGCGGCTGTATTAGTTCCCGTAAAGGTGCCCGTGTTGGTCAGGCCTGTTGATGTCGGTTCGTCATCGCCATACGCAAAGTGGGTCAACGTCTGCGTAATCGTGTGTTCACGGATATCGCGCGCGGCGGCCTTGATGGTTTCTTCGTTTGAACGGGAAATCGTGAAAGTTGAGACAAATATTTTTTGATCACTTTCAAGATAAGTTTTGAGCGGTTGCCAGTTGGCCCAACCTTGCGTCCAAATAAAGAAGCGGCCGATATCGTGGGCCCGAATTTTCATAATGGCCGATTGCGCCTCATCTTGCGTGAGAGCATTCGATTGCAGTTTGGCGATTGAGTCATAAAAAACCCATACACGAGCTTGAGTCATACCTATTATTATCGGTTGACGATTGATACTGAATGAGTCGGGAATTGAAAAAAATTAACTAGACCTTAAGACAGCTAACCCAGTGACCCGGTGACGTCTGCTTCAATTGTGGCGCGGTTTTGCGGCATTCATCGCCGGCGATGGGACAGCGAGGATTAAAGTGACATCCGTTTGGCGGGTTCAGCGGTGAAGGCACGTCTCCGGTCAGGATGGTGCGTTCAGGACGTGGCTTAGGATCCGGAACAGGAATAGCTGATAACAACGCCTTTGTGTAAGGGTGTTGCGGGTTTTTATAAAGCTCTTCTGATTCGGCCATCTCAACAATTTGACCTAAGTACATGACGGCGACACGATGTGAAACGTGTTCAACCACTTTTAAATCATGGGCAATAAAAACATAAGTCAGACCTAATTTCTGCTGAAGTTCCATCAACAGATTAATCACTTGGGCTTGAATTGAAACGTCCAAAGCTGATACAGGTTCATCACAGATGATCAGTTCAGGGTTCACCGCTAAGGCGCGAGCAATGCCCACGCGTTGCCGCTGTCCACCTGAAAATTCGTGAGGGTAACGAGAAAGATGTTCAGGACGTAAACCCACCAGACTGACCAGTTCACGGATGCGTTCTTGGCGTTCTTTGTCTGATTTATAAAGATTATGAATGATGAGCGGCTCTTCAAGAATTGCACCGATCGTCATGCGCGGATTCAATGAGGCGTAAGGGTCTTGAAAAATAATTTGAACTTTTTTACGCAGTTCGCGAAGTTCAGTGCCTGAAATATTCGTGATATCGCGGTCTTTAAAAAAGATTTTACCACTGGTTGGTTCAATCAAACGGATCAGGCAGCGCCCTAGCGTGGATTTGCCACAGCCGGATTCGCCGACAAGCCCCAAGGTTTCACCTTTTTTAATATCGAAAGAAATGCCCTGGACGGCCTTAACGGCGGCAATTTCAGTTGAAAAAAGCCCGCCGTACACCGGAAAGCGTTTCACGATATTTTCAGCTCTCAAAAGTGATTCGCTCATAAAGACCTCGTTGTTGCGGTCGCATCTACATTGAAACACGCGACCCGGTGTGAGCCGCGCAAGTTTTCAAGTTGAGGCAGCTGTTGGCGGCAAACATCCGTCACGTAAGTGCAGCGTTCCTGAAAACGGCAACCGCCCGGAAGTTGCAATAAGTTCGGCACCAAGCCCGGGATGGTTTGCAGAGTTTTAAGTCTTTGTCCGGTTTCGAAGTGCGGGATTGAATTTAAAAGACCTCTTGTATACGGATGTTTCGGACGGTAAAAAATATCTTCGACCGTACCGTACTCGATCACTTGTCCGGCATACATCACCAGAACGTCTTGGCACATTTCGGCCACCACGCCCAAGTCATGGGTAATTAAAATCATGCCGGCGTTAAATTCTTTCTGAACTTTTCGCATCAGATCGAGAATTTGAGCTTGAATCGTCACATCAAGAGCTGTCGTCGGTTCGTCGGCAATGAGCAACTGCGGATTACAGCTCATGGCCATGGCAATCATCACACGTTGGCGCATACCGCCCGAAAGTTGATGTGGGTATTCTGAGTAACGCTTTTCAGGAGCCGGAATGCCGACCAACTGAAGCATCTCAATAGCGCGTCCTTTGATTTGCTCGTTGTTCAACTCTTTTTTATGAAGACGAATGCTTTCTTCAATTTGATTGCCGATTGTGAAGACCGGGTTCAATGAAGTCATGGGTTCTTGAAAGATCATGGCCATTTGGTTGCCTAGAACTTCACGCATTTCAGCGTCCGATTTGGCTAAAAGACTTTCGCCTTTGAAAAGCACTTCGCCGGATTCAACGATGCCGGGTTTTTGGATAAGACGCATAATTGAAAGCGCCGTTTGTGATTTGCCGCAACCGGATTCGCCGACGATGCCGAGAGTCTGACCTTTTTTAACGCGAAAACTCACGTTATCAACGGGATAAAGAGTGCCGTCGTCAGTTGTATATTTTGTACGTAAATTTCGGACGTCTAAAAGTGTGTCATCGCTCATAAGATGGGATCATAACGGGGAGGGGTAATTTCAGCAAGAGGTTAGTCCTTAAATTGGCTTAAATTCAGGGGTGTTTCTCACTAAAACAGCGTTTGAAGATACTATTTTTTTGCAGGCAGAAGGTCTGTGACGTCTGAAAACCGACTGAGAGTAAAATCAGGCTTAAATATCTCTAATTCTTCGGGTTTTGAGTAACCGTAATGAACCGCGACCTTTTTACAACCGGCCGCTAGGGCCGATTTCATATCGGGGCGGCCGTCACCGATCATCCAGGTTTGCTCAGGTGGGTAGCCGATTTTTTTCATGACAGTCGATAAAGGCAAGGCCGAAGGCTTGCGTTCAGCCAATGAATCTCCGCCGATGATTTCAACCCATTTAAGTTGATCAAGCCCGAAGTGTTTAAAAATCTGCATGGTTGGGTGAATATTTTTATTCGTCACCAGCGCTTTAGGGCCTTCGTAGGTCGAAAGAAACGTAAAAACACCCGGGTAAAGCTTCGTGAGTTCGGTCAAGTGTTCATCGCGGTAAAGATTCAAAAACTCATCCACCATTTTTTCGTTTTCTGGAGAGTCGATTTTATATTCGGGAAAAAAATCGTTTACTAACTTAGTTAAACCGTCACCGATATGCGTGATGAGACGGGGAAGGTCAACTTGTTCACGGCCATATTTTTTAAGCACGCGGTTCAGTGCCACCTGAATGTCTTCGGCTGAATCAATGAGGGTGCCGTCGAGGTCGAAAATGAGCAGTGGTAAATGCGAATTGTTCGTCATAAGCTTTATGAGTATGAGAAATTTTAAAGAAAAAAGCTATGAATATATCGAAAATTTAATCGGCGCTGAGAATGAGCTGAAGCTGAAGGCCCGCTTGCACGCGGGCAGCCTAGGCTTGGGGCGCATTTCACTTTCTCCGGTTGAAGCGGTGAGCCTTCGGTTTTTTGCAGAGTCGATACAAGCCAAAAAATTAGTTGAAATCGGTACACTAACGGGCTTGTCGGCCCTGTATCTATTAGAAGGTTTACAGCCTGAGGCTTGTCTGTGGACGCTTGAAAAATCGGCTGAACATGCGGCTCTAGCAGGTGAAGTTTTACAAAAATATATTGAACAAAAGCGCGGTCATATTTTAGTGGGCGATGCCCAACAAACTTTAAAAGACCTCTCAGTGCAGGGGCCTTTTGACATGGTTTTTATTGACGGCAACAAAGCGGCGTATCTTGATTACTTCAATTGGGCCACCGCCAACACGCGAACCGGCGGGTATATCGTGGTGGACAATGTTTTTTTATCCGGAGCCGTATGGGGCGATCAAACCCAACAGCGCTTTAATGAAAAACAAATCAAAGCCGTGCAAACCATGAACGAAGCCGCTTTTAATAACTCTTCATTACGGTCGATGTTAATTCCGACCCAGGAAGGCCTTCTTGTATGTCAAAAACGGTCTTAGTCACCGGCGCCAGCACAGGCATCGGTTTTGATTGTGTTCGGGTTTTAGTGGAAAATGGTTTTAAAGTGATCGCCACCGTTCGTAAGGAGAGCGATAAATCAAACATTGAAAATGTTTTTGCAGGACAGGCCAATGCGGTTTTACTGGACGTTAATAATTTTGCTGAAGTCGAACGTTTGCCGCAGATTCTGCGCGAGAAATTCAATTTACAAAGCTTGTATGGTCTTGTGAACAATGCGGGCGTCGCTTTTGGCGGACCGTTTGCGTTTCAGGACTTTTCAGAAGTTCAAAACATTATTCAGACAAATGTTCTGGCTTTGATGAAGATGACTCAGGTTTGTATCCCGATGCTTCAGGCTAATGCGCAGACGGGTCATGCCGGCGGACGAATTGTTAACATCAGTTCGATTTCAGGAACATCCGCCTTACCTTTTTTATCAGTCTATGCGGCGAGCAAACACGCGGTTGAGGGTTTTTCGGAAGCCTTGCAGAATGAACTGAAGCTGCTCAAAATAAAAGTCTTGGTGGTGGCCCCGGGCAGTATTAAAACTCCGATTTGGCAAAAAGGGTTTGAAGCTGTTCAAACTCAGTATCAAAACACGGCCTACGCAGAGTCTATTGAGCGGTTCATGAAAATAGTTGAATCTGAGGTCCGGCATGCTTTGCCGGTATCGGAGGTCAGCCGCTGTGTGCTGGACGCGTTAACGGCTGAGAATCCGAAACTGCGTTACGAACCGATTCCACGAAAGTTCAGAAATAAATATGTGCTAAGTTTGCTACCGCGGTTCTTGATGGATTATTCAATATCGCGCACGTTAGGGCTTTTGCCGCGCGACTAAAGTCGGTATCAACCTACGACTAGAAAACAAATCGTCAACTATGAATAAATCGCGCATGTGATAGCGTTATAGGATATGAAAAAACATATTCTTTTTTTAGTGGCTGGTGCTTATCTAACGTCTTGTGTTTCATCTACACCAAATATTGAGCCGGATACTTCGTCTTATAATGAAGTCACGAGCCCTGAATCCGTTGAACGTGTCCCGTCTTCGGCGGCGGGCGAACAAGTGTTCAATCATGGTGATCCACGATTATCGCAAATTGACTGGCATGATTTATACGCTGAGATTAATGCCCTTAACTTGCGCCGCATGTCGCTTTCCGCAGATCCAAATGCGGCTAAAAACGAATATTTCAACCGTGGCGAAAACTCATTTTATTTTACCAAAGCAGGTTTCAATCAAGCGTATCGTCAAGTCATGTCAGCTAAGACGACGAAGCAAGCCTTTCATGCGCGTGAAAATGTTTTAGATATCAACAGGGATTTCTTTGAAAAAATTAGACAGTTTTCACAAATTAAAAAGCTAGGACAGATCAACCCCGAAGCGAATCCTTTGATTGAACAATTGATGCAATCAATTAATGAACCCGGGTTGGCAGAATCGAATAACTTTTTTCAAAGTCAAATCGGTAAAGCAGCTACTGATATTTTAAAAGACTACGTGATTATCGTCGTGCCGGGTTTTGGTTCGCACACAATCAAAGATTTCACTTGGCCTGAAATTGTTCGCCAAGCGAACCGCACTTATGGTCGTCCGGATGTGCGTCCTGAAGTCGCAGGTCCGAATGGTACAAAAGTACCTCAGCCTTTTGAAACATATTATGGCCGCGCGGCTCAAGTCGGTTTTGACGTGGTTCACCCGATGGGTTATGAGCTGGGCTTCTCGATGGGAACTGACCGTGAATCTGGTGATGCGTTGGCCCTTTGGATTACCAAGCTTAAAAAGATGAAAGCCTATGCTGATAAAAAATTCATTTTAATCGGGTACTCAAAAGGCACGCCGATATCAATGAATGCATTTGTTCGTCACCCGGACGTGGCTGAAAGCATTGCAGCAATCTTTACAATGTCAGGGGTGGCTCAAGGGTCTATCCCGGCCAATACGTTTGTAGCTAAAGCGTACGAGCAAACAGGTGCGACTTCACGTGAAGACTTAATTACTAAATTAGATCAAAAACTGACGCAATCTCGTGAAGCAGTTGAAGCAGCAGAGAAATTTTCTAAAAACTTGCTTGTCGCAAGCGGTGCCAATGAACAATTCTTAAACCGAACTGAAGGTTTAGCTAAAGCTATATTGTCGCGCGGCGGAATGGTGAATACTGATAATAATCGTGAACCGGGCGAGCAACGAAAAACGATCGAAGGTATCGTTGACATGTCGAATTACGAGTCGCTGCAGTGGAATATTAAAAACTACAACAATGAAAAGTTTCAAAAGCCGGTCAGTATTTTTAACATTTCAATGGTGACGAATGTAAAAGACTTTGTTCGTCCAAATGCTAGCCTGACAACTTTGACGCCTCCCTTAATCGTACCTCAATTTGTCGGCGATCAATTGCAGTATAGTAAGTTCAGCAAAGATGACGTGTTTCTTTATTTAACATCAATTACAGGATTTGAAGAATCTTCGGGTGGTTTGTTTGATACTCAAGTGGCTTGGCTAGATACAAAATCAATGGCTTTAGATCAGCGGCCTTTGTCGCACTCACTCAATGCCAGACAGCTTTCGATGATGCGATCGCGCTTAGCCGCAGAAGGTGTTGCATTGCCGGCGGGCTTTGAAAATATGAAGCGTAATGAATTACTGGCGCGTATCGCAGGTCAACGCGGCGGCATGGGTAATGTAAACTTTATTAATTTGGCCGACTTCCGCGGGACCCACTGGGACTGTGCGTTTGAAGGGGTCTACAAACCATCATTATCAGATACTCAAAATTATTATAAACATGCTTTTCCACGTCGGGCGATGCAGGTTTCAATTATCCAGATGTTAGCTTTGTATAAACAGTTAGGTGGTATTTAATATGAGCACCAAAACCAAACAAATATTTTTAGCTGCACTCATGACCACAGCAGGACTCAGTTCAGCTTTTTCTCAACAACAGCAAGCACCGGCCGTTGTTATCGCTTCAAACGCGACACAAGAACAGTATGTTAAGATCATCAATGTTTTAAATAACTCGGCGGCTTATTCGCTTGTTACAAGCAAAGTCTTGAATGGTTCGGGAAACAACACGTTCGGACCCAAATTGCCGACGTTAAAGCCGGTCGCTATGGTGATGGATCAGTTGTCGTACTTTGACCTTTATTTTCAGAAAAATTTCTCGCAAGCACAAATTGGGCCGATGAGAGTCGATTTGCATTTGCTGCCTTACGAAAATGCAGTTAACAACGCTTCCACAGTTGCTTCAAAACAAATTGAAACCAGCGTTAACGGGCTGTCTGATGCAGTCGGCGAGTTTGCCAAAGCGACAGTTAAAGTTCAAAGTTACGAGACATTAAATTCAAAAGAAAATTTGAACTTGATTCGGCAGTCACAGATTGCAGCTTTACGGCAGCGTTACCCGGTTCAAGAAACAAGTGCCTCGGGTAGTTTGTTAGACCAAGTTAAATGGTTGGCTTCATCGTATCTTCCCATTTCAGTCAGCGCTCAAGCGGATATCGGTGCAGCCAATAAAATGTTAAAATCAACTTTTGTTATGCCGGCGATCGGGTATCCAAAAGTTAAAGCCTTGGCTTCAAGCATTAACGGACCCGTCGGCGAAGGCATCAGCATTATCCCGATGCATTTTTCATCTAAGGGAACAACGAACACAATTAAAATGGAACCGATCGTTTCGAACGCGGCCATTTTTACTGACGTCACATTTGTGCCGAACGAAGCAAGACGTGCGCGGCTCTCAACTGAGGGTGAAAAAGTGATGTTTGACCAAATGAACGAGGCGCGTGTTTTCCGTGTTGAGCTCTTGAAAAATCTAAATAGCACGCATTTAATTGATTCTGCCTTCAGTTTTGGCTATTTAAATAAGAACAATCCAACGTCCGTCTACGACATGAACGTGGATTTGCCGGCTTCTCCGGAGCAGGCTCGAAGTTTAGTGCAAAATTCAGATATGGCGATGGTGATTAAAGGTGATGTAAAATTTAACAGTGAAATGATTGCGAACCCGGCCCATCTTAAGTTGGTCAATGACTACCTAGCCAGTATGTTTGAAATCAGGTTGGTATTTCATAAAGTTTACATGCGCTTAAACCGCCTACCGATTGTAGACCCATCCCTGAAATATTTAGAATCGGCCGCTAACGTTCGTAACCTCGATGCTTTCATGAATAAAGACATTGGATTTGAACTTAAAAATTCAAGTTATGTGCCTGACCTATCAACGATCAACGTAGTTGTCTCAGTTAAACCCGAAGTGTTAAACCAAATCAAAAGTGCCAAACCGCACGTGCAACTGACGTTAAATCCTGATGAGATCAAGGCAGACACAGCTTACAACGCAAGAATTCTTGCGCGTAAATTATTACTGTTTAATTTCTGTGTCGGCACCGATATCGCGAACTTTATTGATCAGGTTCCGGACATACCAGATGAAAAATTAACGAATTGCCAACTGAGTGCCTCATCGCTTGATGAGTTTAGATCAAATTTCGTTTCGAAATTCTTAAACAACAAAGCTGTCGGCATTTTACAAGGTGAATTGGTTTCATCAGCAAAAGGCCAAGCGAACCAAGGCTCTAAAGCTTTGGATAAAGCCATTGAAAACGTCATGGGCGTTGTACTCACCGAGATGCAGAAAGCCAAAACTTATGCGGCAGAACGCTTGATTCGCTAAGTTGAAGGACCTCCCAAAAAGGTCGAAGCGTCTAAAAAAGATACAGTTTTAACAAATATATAGCATCTGACTGTGGAATGATCTTCGCACGCTTCGGCTTGTGGAG
>JANPAD010000113.1:0-8918 GCA_031429735.1 Bdellovibrio sp.
CCTGAGTTTAATGAGGGGTGACCGTCAAGCGGCACAACTCTATTTTTGGCGTTCGCACCAGGCTTGTCCGAATTACAACCGTGCGCACTGGGGTTTGCAGACTTTAAAAAAAATTATTCGCAATCTTTCGTACCCAGATTCTAGTGAATTAGAAACTGACTACCTCAAAGCGATACAGAGTGTCGATTTCGGAAAGAACACAGCTCGGTATATTTTGAACTACGGCATTTTGGATGGAAATGGGCAAAACAAACTTAAGTACGGAGCACGCATCTGGGGACCGTATTTTGATTTTTTGGATGCCGGTCATAATACAGTCTATATTAAGTCGGCATTTGAGCTTTTAAGCGAAACTCCGTCGCTGGAGAGCTTGCGCGACACTCGGATCGGTGGCGAAAACTATCCCAACGATAATCGTCTGTGGGATGATGTCCGCGGTGTGGGCGGCGCAACTGTGGTGGCCGATTTCGGCGAACTCAGTCAGATTGCGCAAGGGTCCTACAATACGATCGGTCATGAAATTGCCCATCAGTTTCATTTCGCGTTGATCGAAAGCCAAAGCCCTATTGCCACCTGCATTCAGGCTCTTTACGAAAAGGCAAAAGAAAGAAATCTTTTTGCCGATGGTTATGCAGCTTTTAATCAGTACGAATACTTTGCGCAAGCGGTGACGTATTATTTGGTTCCGGAAGCTTCACCGCAACGTTTCGGTTTGAACCGTACGTGGAGTGTGCAAAACGACCCGCTGATGCACGCATTGGTTGAAAGCATTGAGAAGGCCGACGGACATATCGACCGCATTAACTGTTCAGCTGATTCTGCTGAACCCGCAATTTACAAAGTGTCGCAATAGTTTTTTCGTGTTCGTCAGGAATTAAGAAATAAATTGATTCGAAATCCAAGTCAGTAAAACAAGTACAAAAACCGAGCCTACGACGACGTAGGCTCTTTTTCTGTGCAGATAAAAGTTTTCACATAATCCTACAACCCCCAGAACTGAAGTCATACCAAACCCGACAATTGAAATAAAACTGAAGTATTCAGATAAAATCTGAAACAAATAAAACGGTATCGAAGATAATACCACGAGCGTAAACAATTTGCGGAATTCGACAGTTTTACCTTCAAAGAACTGAAAAAAGTAATACAAAAACATGGCCATGAGAAGCGCGGCCACCGTCGAGATGATCGGCATTAAAAAAAGACCTGCCGCCACACGGTAAAAATTAAACTTAAGCAGCCCGGCTAATACACCCGAAAAAACCGCCAGCACCACATGAAGTAAAAACAGTGAAGACCAGTTCCAGTCGGGTAATTGTTTAATCTGTTGAACCGGATTTTTGACAAAGTCCATCAGATATTCAACGATTTCTTTAACATTTACCTGGGACTTATTTTGAGGTGTTACGTCTCGCATATTGAATCATTCTCGGCAAGTTCAACGCATCGGTCAAGAAAACGATTGTACAGAGCCGCGTTCCGTTCGGCCCATCCGGAATCGAAATACGGATCCGCTTCGCATCCGTTGATCCGGCTGAAAATTTGATGAAATCGGTATCGGATTGTCGGTTTCGGACGTTCGGCGGCAGGCGCGTTACGGACGAAGTCGTCCAATAACGTCATCGTGCTGTCCGGATCGGCCGTGAGAAAGTCATGCAACTCTTCGGCAGTTTTAGACGAAGCAACGAAGTGGAATTTTTTTTGAGGCTGATGCGCCAGCCAGTTTTTGAAAGCTAGCGCTCTTGAAGGTCCCCGAAAGGGCAAAACCGGAGCCATCAACTGATAACCATGAGCCCCGACGTAGTCTTGCAAAAAACCGCCTAATTTTTCGTAGTAAAATAGGCTTCTGGGCCCATTCACAAAGACCAAGGGTTTTCGGGTCAGTAAACAGTTAGGCCTAAGGACGAGGTTCTCAAGATTCATGGAGTCCAGCATAGAAAAGAAAGGTAATTTTTGGCAAACTATATGTATATGTTTGCAACTCGAAAAGCCTGCTACTGCGCCTTCTGTAAAAATCCGCGTAAGGTCTATGCTCATAAGCACTTGAGCCTCGTGGGTATACTTGGGCTTGTAGGTCTTGGCGTCGTCATCACTTACACGGTCTATAAAACTCTTGATCCTTGGGGTCTCGGGCTGATCGGAATGTTTCTCATTGTCGGAGAGCTCTTTTCGCAGACCAAGTGGCGCACTTCGATGATTTGCCGTAACTGCGGGTTTGATCCTGTCGTGTATGTGCGCAATCCGGAGCAGGCAGGGCTTAAAATTAAAGCATTTCTTGAGCACCGCAGTGACCTTCCGGAGTATCTCTTACGGCCACAAGTCGTCCGATCCGCAAGAAAACCTCGCAAGGGCGAAAATCTTTCTTTAAAAATGTAATGTTCGTCGACTATAATTGGCAAAGTGAAAATCATTTTCGTTCTGCTATTTATAGTTCTTTCGTCTTCCGTCTTTGCGGCTCAAAAAGCTAAAATTGTCGGGGAGGATTTCGAAGTTTATGCTGAGGCTGACTTTGATTCAGATCAAATCGATGAAGTGCATGAAGGCGAAGTTTACATGGTCTCCGATAAAAACTACGGTCCATTTTACCGCATTAAATTGAAATCAGGAAAAGTTGGATACGTTGTCGACTACGCTTTGAATATTCAGGGTAAAGGTCAAGTCAAACCCAAAGACCTCGACGAACTTGAAATGATCGAACTTAAAAAGGACTCTGGCGGTTCGACCGAAGAAGACGCTGCGGCGGAAGAGGCACAAGAAGACGCAGCTCTGCTTGGCCGTAACCGAGGCGGCCCGGCTTTGCAGTTTATCAACTACCGTGAAGACACGATGGGTGCGGAACGGGTTTCAGATCTCATCGCTCTTGGTTATAAATCTGTCGGTCTGTTTTCATGGAGTGTCGTAGGTACGTGGCAGGTTCCTAAAAATTACAACGAGTTGCCGGGTTATAAAGCTGAAGGTTTTTTGTTGTGGGGTGATGTTGGTTTTTCAAATACCGTCGGACAATTTACGAATGCTGAAATCCGCGTCGGCGGAGCTGTGATGTCGCGTGTTTCGCTCATCAAAGTAACGACCCCAACACGAAATTATGACCTGCAGGATATGACTCTGGGTGCAGATGTTGAGTTGGCCGTGACCTTTAAGAATAAAAAATGGTCGCCGGATCTTTTCCTTAAATACTATTTTGATAAATCACGTTACGCCGCTGTCGGTTTTGCGGTGTTATTTTAGGAATATATGTCGATACAGGTTTTGTCTTCCGAAATTATAAATCAAATTGCCGCCGGCGAAGTCGTTGAACGCCCGGCCCATCTTGTTAAAGAACTGGTTGAAAACAGTCTTGATGCCGGTAGTGACCAGATTACAATTGATATTTCTGAAGGCGGACGATTTATCCGAGTCCAGGACAACGGAAAAGGCATTCTTTCAACTGAACTGGGTAAAGCACTTGAACGTCATGCCACCAGCAAAATTACCAAGACCGACGACCTCTGGAATCTGCACAGCTTCGGTTTTCGGGGTGAAGCCCTGGCTTCAGCCGCCGCCGTTTCAAAGATGACTCTCCAAAGCATTGAAAAGGACGAAAAAAAAGCGGCGCAAATTCAGTCAAACTTCGGCGCTTTGTCGGCCGTTAAGCCCAGCTCGCAGGCTACGGGCACTGAAATTAAAATTGAAAATCTTTTCGAAAATGTTCCGGCGCGTTTGAAGTTTCTTAAAACTGAAGCCAGCGAAGCGAACCAAATTAAATCGGTCGTCAAAGCGCTGGCCTTAGCCCATCCTGAAGTTGAATTCAAGCTGACGAGTAACGGCCAACTCCAGCTTTTTTATGCCCGGAAGCAGAATCGTATTGAACGTGTTCGGGATGTGCTCGAAAAAAAATCTTTCTTTGAGGTCAGCGGAAGCTTAGGGTCTTTCAAGGCGCATCTCGTTTTTTCTTCACCGGATGAGGTCGCTAAAACTTCAAAGCAAATTTGGATTTTTGCCCAAAACCGCTGGGTACAAGACCGCGCCATTCAAGCAGCGGTCACTGAAGCCTACCGCAGTCTTTTGATGCACGGCGAATATCCGTTCGTTGTGGTATGGCTTGAGTGCGACCCGCGCGAGATTGATGTGAATATTCACCCGACAAAATCACAGGTGAAGTTTCAGGATGCCTCGACAGCCTATCGAGTTGTGCAAGGCACCCTTCGTGGTGCGCTCGAGCGAGCGCCTTGGATAGTACGCAATTCTTCAGCGGGCGCGAGCCGCACGGATGCGACCACTTCCTTTGCAACAAACGCCGAGAATGATTTCGGTTTGGCTGATTCGTGGGTGGCGCCGAAGCCCGAGGCCTCGGCTGAAAACATGCGTTTTCAGGATCAGAGTTTCGGGCACACCCAATTTAAGAATAAAGAATTTCCAACGACAGTTCAGGTCTACGAAAGCGAAGCTCCGCAGGTTGAAGGCGCCTACTGGTCGACCTTACAGGTAATCGGGCAGGCCCATTTAACGTATATCGTCTGCCAAAAAGGCGACCGTTTGGTTTTTGTTGATCAGCATGCGGCTCACGAACGCGTCGTTTATGAATCTTTAATGCAATCTTGGCGGGAAAAAAAGTTCGAGGTGCAAAATTATCTTTTTCCGATGGCGATTGATCTGAGCGAAGACAAAGTCGAAGCCCTTTTGAAAGTTGGAAGCGAAATCAAACAGATGGGTTTTGAAATTGAACAGCTCGGGCCGTCAACTCTCGGAGTGAAGTCAGCCCCGCATCTGATTAAAGATTCAAGTTTACCGGTTATTTTTGAGAAAATGGCGATTGATTTAATGGCCAACGGCGGAAGTTTTGCGATCGAGAAAAAAATATCTGATCTGTTTGCAACCATGGCTTGCCATTCGGTAATTCGCGCCGGACAGAGCCTCAGTCAGCCCGAGATGCAAGGCTTGTTGAAGTCGATGGATCAGTTCGCGCTTTCAAGTTTTTGCCCGCACGGGCGTCCGGTTTCGGTTGAAAAAACTTTCAATGAATTGGAAAAACAATTTGGCCGAATCGTCTAATTCTTTTGTGCAAAATATTGAAGTTGACCGCGAAAACATGAAATGTGTTTTTGTTTTAGGTCCGACCGCTTCAGGTAAAAGTGCCTGGGCCGTCGAACAAGCGCAAAAGTACAACGGCAGTGTTGTGAACATCGACAGTGTGCAGTTTTATGAAGGTCTCATTGTTGGAGCTGCCGCGCCGACCGAAGAAGAAAAGCAGCGGGCTCCGCATTATCTTTACTCGTATGTTCAAGCCCCGCAAGAAATGACAGCGGGTGGGTACATCACTGATTTTTACAAAATGTTCGAAGAGCAAAAACCTAAATTTCCGCTGTTCATCACCGGCGGCACGGGTTTTTATATTCAGGCTCTTGAAAAAGGTATGTTCGACGTCGTGCCGGTTCCGGAACACGTTCGCGAAGCGCTTGAAGCTGAACTTAAGGCCCAAGGCGCCGAAGTTTTACACGCTGAGCTTATAAAACATGATCCGGATTCTAAAATTCATATGAACGATCATTACCGTTTGGTACGTGCACTTGAAATTATACGGCATACGGGCAAGAAGCCGTCAGATCTTTTAGCGCGCGAGCAAAATAAAAATGCTCTTCCTTTTGACTCGATTAAAATCGGTTTCGATTTTGAAAAGCCTGAGTTCGAGAATCGTGTTCGTTTGCGCACTGAAAAAATGGTATCGGGCGGGTTGATTGACGAAACAAAATATTTTTTGGAAAACGGTTTTGAAAACTGGGCGCCACTTTCAAGCGTCGGTTACAAAGAATGTGTGCAGTGGCTCAAAACCACACCGAATCCCACAATCGAAGAACTTAAAGCCGCCGTTCATCAAAGCACTATGCAACTGATCAAAAAACAGAAGACATGGTTCAAACGTGACACGACTATCCTTTGGTCTAATCATGACCACGAGCTAGCCCGATTTCTATTATAGCTTTTGACCGATTTTACGAGGCAAAAGCATAATGGATAGATGAAAAGCATGACTGGTTTTGGCGCTTTTAAAGCGCAAAATAATGAGGTTTCCGTTGAAGTCAGCATTCGCGGCGTCAACGGTCGATTTTTAGAAACACGATTTCATCTGCCACGACAATATTATACGTTTGAGAGCGAACTGAAAAAAAAGTTTTCAAATCATATTTTGCGCGGCACGGTTGACGTCTATATTTCGCGTAAACTGAAAGGCAGCGCCTCTTCCGGAAAAATAGTTGTTAACTCACGACTCGCGCAAGAATACTTTAAAGCTTTCAAAAAATTATCCACTGAGTTGCGAATTAACGAAAATATTCGATTAGAGCAAATCAGCCGTCAACCTGAAGTCATCGCCTTCGAAGAGGCTGACAGTCTGAATCCGCAAGAAGTCACGATCGTGAAAAAGTGCTTTGATGCGGCTCTTAAAAAATTCGATATTGAAAGACAGCGTGAAGGGTTGGCCCTTAAAAAAGATCTTCAGAAAAATCTGAAAGATCTACAGCGCCACATGGGACGCATTTCGAAGCTGCGAGATGAGGCAAATAAAGCTTTACTTGAGCGTTTTGAAGCCAAAGTTAAAGCGCGCCTTCCTAAAGAAGTGGCAGGGCAGGCGATGGATCCTCAACGCATTTCACAAGAGATTGTCATTCAGCTTGAAAAAGCCGATATCAATGAAGAGATTACACGTTTAACAGAGCATATTAAGAACTTCGACAAACTGATTGAACTGTCAGTTGTTGAAGGGAAGAAGCTGGATTTCTATACTCAAGAACTGCTCCGTGAAGTAAACACGATCGGCTCAAAAAGTCAGATCGCGGGAATTACGGAATCGGTTGTTGATGCAAAAACAATTATTGAGCGCATCAGGGAGCAAGTGCAAAACATCGAATGAAGACACGAATGATTATTGTCGCGGCCCCGAGCGGTGCAGGCAAAAGCAGCTTTGTTGAGAAATTGGCAACCGAAGAGCCTCGGTTGCACGATGTGATCACGTACACGACGCGCACGATGCGTAATCATGAAAGCCAAGGAAAGCCTTACTTTTTTATTTCTAAAGAAGAATTCGAACGGAAAGTTCAACAGGACTTTTTTATTGAATGGGCTAACGTTCATACAAACCTTTACGGAACGTCATACGAGCAAGTTCAAATGGCTTGGGCCAAAGACAAAGTCGTCATCATGGACATCGACATTCAAGGCGTGGTGACGTTTAAAACGAAGTTTCCGGATGCGAAAACAGTGTTTATATTGCCCCCTTCGATCGACGAATTGCGGCGCCGCGTCATCAAGCGTGATGGGTCTCCGCCCCCTGATTTGGAAGTTCGTATGATCAACGCCGAAAAAGAGATGCGCAAAGCGAGTGAGTTCGATGTGCGCATCATCAACGACGATTTCGAAAGATCTTTCGCTGAATTCAAAAAAATAGTTGAGAATTGGATAGCTTAGGGCTACTTTATCAGACTTAACTTAATCAAAAAGAGGTCATAGTGGCTCGCGTAACCGTTGAAGATTGCATGGATAAAGTTCCGAATCGTTTTGCCCTGGTGTTACTTGTTGCAAAACGCGCGAAGCAGCTTCTTAAAGGCAGCGACTGCACAGTGGCGACGAAGAACAACAAATACATCGTGAACTCTCTTCGCGAAGTAGCGATGGGAAATGTTGGTTTTGAATCAAAAGTGACTGCGGCAACTGCTGAAATTGACATGTTGAAAGATCTGAACAAGTAGTCTCCACGCTAGCTTTAGTCTGTATTTTATCAATTTTAAAAAGCCCGCTTAATCAGCGGGCTTTTTTGTTCTATACTTAAGACGATATATGCTTGAACCCATGAACGAAGATCGCCTACCGCTAAAACCTATCAAAAATGTGGCCGAGCTGTGCGAAAAAATTAAGGCTTATCATCCGACTGCTCCGGTTCACATTATCGAAAAAGCCTACCTATTTTCTGAGAAAGCCCACGAGGGTCAGATCCGTCGTTCCGGCGAGCCTTATATTTCCCATCCCTTGAACGTTGCGGGAATTCTTGCAGATCTTCACCTTGATATCGACACGATCATTACGGGCCTCTTGCACGACACGGTTGAAGACACTGAAGTGACACTTGAAGATGTGCGCCGTGAATTCGGCGACACGGTGGCCACGCTTGTTGATGGCGTGACTAAAATCGGTCTGATGAATTTTAGAAACAGTTTTGATAAGCAGGGCGAGAACATCCGTAAGATGATTTTGGCCATGGTTAAAGACGTACGCGTGGTTTTAGTTAAGCTGTGCGACCGTCTTCATAACATGCGCACGATGAATCACATGCCTTACGAAAAACAAGAGCGCATTTCGAACGAAACTCTTGAAATTTACTGTCCGCTGGCAGGCCGTATCGGTATCAGTGCCTTAAAAGTCGAACTTGAAGACTTGTGTTTCAGATATTCGCGTCCCGATAAATATTACGAACTCGTCCAAACAATTAAAAAAACCGAACACGAAACCGACCGTTACATTGAAGAAGTGAAGCGCAGTGTAACTGAAGTATTGGCTAAATCGACAATCAAAAATTTTAAAATATACGGGCGCTCAAAACATCTTTGGTCAATTTATCGTAAAATGACCGGTCGTGATTTGACCTACGACCAAATCTTCGATGTTCTCGCTTTCCGTATTTTGGTTAACTCGTTGCCTGAATGTTATGAGGTTTTGGGCTATATCCATTCGATCTGGAAACCGATTCCGGGCCGTTTTAAAGACTTCATCGCCATGCCGAAATCGAATAACTACCAGTCACTGCACACCACGGTGATAGGTCCCGGTGGTGACCGTATTGAAATTCAAATTCGTACCGAAGAAATGCATCTGATTGCCGAAAAAGGTATCGCTGCCCATTGGAATTACAAAGAGCGCGGTAGTCTTAACAATGAAGACCTCGTCATGGC
>JANPAD010000114.1:0-2294 GCA_031429735.1 Bdellovibrio sp.
CCTCAAGGGATTATGGGTCGGCTGTGGGGCTACCGCAACCCGTTTTTGCACTTTCTTCTCGGAACACTTCTTAACATTTATTCGCTTTTTTATATCAAAAGCGCTTCGCTGGTCAGCAGCTTGGTCTTTTTACTGCTTATGGTGGGCCTTATTTTTGCGAATGAATCCCACTTGATCAAACAAGCCAAGGTCAGCCTGAAGGTCGGGCTTTTTTCAATCTGTCTGTTTTCATATATTTCTATTCTATTTCCGATTATCTTAGGTTTCATAGGCTGGACCACATTCGGGCTTTCGGTGGCGACTACTCTGGCTGTTTTTTATCTGCAGTTCTGGTTTTTAGAACGCAAACTATCTGATAAAAAAGTTTTATTCGAAGCTGTTTTAGTACCCAGCTTTTCAGTTCTTACAATCTTTACCCTTTTTTATGTTTTAGGCTGGATTCCACCCATTCCGCTCAGCGTGAAAGAACAAGGTATTTACCATTTAGTACAAAAAAAAGATGGCCACTACCTTTTGTCGACAGAAAAAGTATGGTGGAAGTTTTGGCAATCGGGAGATGAGGAATTCAAGGCCCGTCCGCAGGACGTTATTTATTATTACTCGCAGATTTACTCACCGGCCCGCTTCTCAGATCAAATTTTTATTCAGTGGCTTTGGAAAGACCCTCAAAACGGCTGGAAAAAAACCGACCGCATCCCGTTGCAGATTCTAGGCGGTCGTAAAGAGGGCTTCCGCGGATACGCCAGCAAATCCAATTACCAGCCCGGTGAATGGCGCGTGCGGGTCGAAACCGCGATGGGACACGAAATTTCACGACTTGATTTTGAAGTGACCACAGATGCCGGCACAGAGCCGCGTAACTTTACGGTGCACGAAAAATAGTTATTTTTTACTACCGACGGGAAAGAAAATATCAGCTAACGGAGAGATATGTTTAACGTTTCGACCGCCATCTTTCCTGCCGACGATCGAAATTTCATGATTCCAATAGCCAGCCGGCGGCCCTAGAGCAATCAGCGAACTCGCCGATATGAAATCGACAAGAGAAGGTGTAGGAAAAAAACCCATCGCGAAGCCACGCCCCAAAAGCTGCAGAATTGCCTCTGAGCTGTTGCACTCGACCGTTCTTTCGGGACGCACTTTTAAATTGAGTAAAAACTGGTCGGTTTCGGTTCTTAAAACTGAGGCCCGTTCAGGCAGTATTAATGAAATTTTCAGCTCATTCGCCTGATTAATCAATAGTTCATGATCCAAAATATCAGCTAGTCGAACGTCTGACTTGATTACTTTGAGCAAATCTGGTGGCACATAAAACCGCACCGGAAAGCTGAGCTTCTGAAAAGTCCAAACAGAATCTTCATTCGGAGCAAATAAAAAAGCACCGATAACCAAGTCGTATTCTCCGTTAACAAAACCCGCTTGCAGATTCTCGGCTGAGTCAAAATAAACGTCTGCTTGCTTGGAATTTAAAAACCGTTCTTGATCGGCCAGCAGCAGCAAATCAAACGCAAACTGTACGCCAAGATTATTACTTATGCCGACTCTGAGTAAAGTTTCGGGTTTAGCTTTCAGATTAACGCGGCTTTTGAGTTCTTCGTAAGCTGAAAACATTCGTTCAGCATAATGGGCTACTATTTTGCCGTCTTCTGTTATAACGACTTTTCCGTTATGTCTTTTTGTAAGCTGAAAGCCCAAATAAGTTTCTAGCTCTTTCAATTGATTCGATAAAGCTGGAACGCTAATACTTAAAAGTTTAGCCGCTTCAGTGGTACTCAACTGTTTAGAAAAAACATGAAAGTAATAGAGATGTTTGAGGTTCAACATAATTATTTAGAATTGCACTAATTGAGCCATAGGAAGAATCAATTGCGGTGTTAAATAAATTGTTTGCATGGTTTTAGTATTCGCCCAGTTCTAACCAAATCCAATTTCAAAAAATGAAACAAATACTGAAAAGCTTAAGTAAATTAAAAAGGCATCATAAGTTGCCGAAGTAAAAGACATTGGAAGCCCCTCTTCGCAATGCAATTAAGCCTGTTGCATAGATTAAGCCACATTCAATGCCGACTTAAGTGCATCGGTTTTCTTTCGACACTGCCTCGTGCGTAACATACCCGTGCAATGAGTAAGAAATGACCTTACCCTGAAATTTAATTTCAACTCAACAGTTGGCGAATCATTTTGAAGCCGGTCGCGGCTTCAATTTCAGCGACCAACGTGGCTTCGTATTCGGTTGCAATTGACACCGCAACGCCATTTTGACCTGCCCTTCCTGTGCGGCCGATGCGGTGAAT
>JANPAD010000115.1:0-5924 GCA_031429735.1 Bdellovibrio sp.
CACAGCTCCACGACCGTTCCCGGCGCAATAGTTACCACGAGTTCCCTGTCTTTCGGTCCATTTGCCGACAAGAAGTTCCGGAACAGGTTCTAAGTTATCGCAATCAACTTGCGGCTGAACAGCTACGATCGCATCACCTGAAGCTGTGACTGATGCTGCACCTGTCGGAGTCGCGCAACGATTAGCTAAAGATTGGTATTGATTACAAAGCTTTAAACTTTGTATATGCGTTTCAAGCAAAAACTCTACAACTTCAGAATCAAAATACTTTTCGATTTTGCGTCGTAGTGAATTTTTAGTCACTTGAGCGCGCTCTTTTTTCAGCTTACTGACGGCTTGCTGCCCCTGCATACGCGTGATTTCGGCACGTGCGGCTCTTTCATCATCGCTGATATTCGAACCCGCGCGTGAAGCTGATTGCTGATACGGACAAACCATTCCGCCTTGCATAGCGCCCGAGCCGAAAAGCGATTGTGCCTTCGTGTTTTGACTAAATAAACCAAAAGCCAAAACAGCAAACGCTGTCATCTTAAATAAATTTGCAGACATAGGTTCTCCTACTCTCTCTATCGTATCACTCTTCGACGTTTTGGCTTGAATACTGAAATTAAAAAATGGCCTAAGGTATGGATAACAGCTAAATCTGGACTTAGTTAGGGCAAAAAAACCGCTTAAGCTTGGTCTATGCAATCAACCTTACCCAAAATACTTTGTCTTGATGACGAAACCGACAACCTTGAAGCCCTCGAACGTATCTTCAGAAAGAAGTACACCGTTTTAAAGGCGAATTCAGCCCAGAAGGCCTTTGAGGTGCTCGACCAAAATCCAGACATCTCAGTGATTGTGTCAGATCAACGCATGCCCGTGATTACCGGCGTTGAGTTCCTGCAAAAATCAATTGTGTCTCATCCTGAAACAGCGCGAATTCTGCTGACCGGCTATACCGACATCGAGTCCGTCATTGAATCTATTAATAAAGGCGAAATTTACCGTTACGTCACCAAACCCTGGGACCCGGTCGATTTACTGGGAACGGTGAACGAAGCCAGTGAAAAGTATTTTTTAAAGAGCCAGCTCAAAGAAAAAAATCAAAAACTTGAAAAAGCCCTGAACGAACTGCAGGTTCTGGACCGCGCCAAGAATCAGTTTATGATTCTGATTAATCACGAACTCAAAACTCCGTTGACGGCTATTTTAAGCTTCGGTGGACTTTTGAAGGAAACACCTTTGAATGAGGAACAACAGCTTTTTTCGGACCGTATTTTGCGCTCGGCCGATAAGCTCCGAAATATTGTCGACGACGTTTTGCTGATCGTGAAAGGTGAAATGGGCCTAATTCCCTGCCAGATCACGAATACAACGGCCGACTATCTCACTTCACATCTTTCACCTGAAGTGACGAAGTCGTTGCACGATAAAAACCAGACTCTTAAATTGAGCACCCAGCTTGATACGATTGACGTGGACACCCGTCTGACTGAAATGGCTTTTAACAGAGCCATGCACAACGCGACGAAGTTCGGACTAGCCGGCAGTGAAATTACCGTGGCTTTGGCCCCTGAAGAGGGTTCTAAATTGGTGATTCGTATTCGCAATAAAGGCCCGCGTATTTCAGAACAGTTGATCGAAAACATCATGCGCCCGTTTCAAATGGATGAAAACATCATGAATCACTCGGTCGGCATGGGGCTTGGGCTTAGCATCTGTAATACATTGATGAAAAGCCAGAATGCCTTACTTGTTGTTGAGAACGAATCTGAAGGCGTTTGTGTTAGTTTTAAATTTAAAGCTTAAATCCGAGCTGCGTCCGCAGACTTAAAACCGAATTTCAATGGCTTCTTGAATTACATAGAGGTGGTACAGTTATTTGCTGTGCACTGCTTCTATGCGGATCTTCATTTTAATTATTTGTCTGATGATCGGAACCGAGGGCCTTGCCGTCGAAAGTTCTGAGGGCGTTGTTCATCTTGATTTAGGTGAAGATTATATCCTCAAAGTTCATCGCTGGTCTGCGCTCAGTAAAATTTGGATCGAAAATAAAAATATTCTGCAATTTGAACAAACCGGGCCGCACTTGGTTTTTAAGGCCGTGCAAGTCGGTACTTCTTATGTGCGCATCGCTCAAAATCTGCGGCAAATCATTGTTTCACCCGTGGGAACACAGCCGGCCTTGAAAACTTTCTCTGAGTTACAAGGTCAATTTGCCGAACTTCAATTAAATTACTGTCATCATGAACTCTGTCTGAGCGGTTCACTTAAAAATTTCGACGACTATCAAAAGTTACTGTCTATAATTAAAAAATTGAACGTGTCGGTTCTAGTCAATGTGAAAGTGCCAGACGATGTACAACCGCTAATCAAGAAAAAAATGAGTGAAGAGTTACGTTCGCATGGCCTGACACCGCAAAAAATTATTTTGAACGGAACTTGGCGCAGCTACATCAGCACAGCCAAGGCACCGCCCGAATTGATCAATCAGCTGCGCAGTTTAGGTGTACGACTTTACCAACAGGATAAAATCAATCAGATGGCCGACAACGTGACGGTGACGGTGCGGATTGTAGAGCTGAATAAAAATCTAGTTCGTAAAATTGGTTTAATGTGGCCCGATCAGTACCAAGCGCAGGTTTTGAATTTTAAAAACCTTAAGCCGCTTGAAAGTTTTGATTTGTTTTTAGCCGCCGCTGAAGACAAAGGACAAGCGCGAGTTTTGGCTTCACCCCGCCTGACTTGCCGAAGCGGCGAACAGGCCTCGTTCTTTGCGGGCGGCGAATTTCCCGTCAAAGTCAACGGGCTTCGCAGTAACTACCTGTCGTGGAAGCGTTACGGGATTGGGCTAAATTTAAGGCCTAAAATAGATGCCTTGGGGCAATTGAATCTTCAAATCGAAACCGAAATTTCATCTGTCGATCACAGCCTGAAGGTGGATGACCTGCCCGGCGTAATGATGAGCCGGGTTTCAAGCTACTTCGATATGATCGACCGAAAAACAATTTCACTTTCGGGTTTGGTTAAAAACGAAAAAAGTCAGAGCGAATCAGGCCTGCCCTATTTAAAAGACATTCCCATTTTGGGTGAACTTTTTAAAAGTCGTAGCTTCATTGAAAATAAAACCGAGCTGATTATCTTTGTGACCCCACAGCTTGTTAAAACCGAAGAGGACTTATGATCATGACCGAGTTGTATTTAATGCCTGAACTGGCTCCGCTGACGAAACTTCTAAATGACCCCGAAACCACTGAAATTTTGGTCAATTCAGCCCAGCATATTTATTTTGAAAAACACGGCCAGTTGAAACGCTCAGGCGATGTGTTTGTCAGCGCCGAACATTACCTGACGGCAATCGACCGTTTGACAGAATCTTGTCTGACTTTTTTGAACCGCGAAAAACCTTTTATTGAAACGCAAGCCGGCGAATGGCGACTGACCCTCATTTTCAGTGAAATCAGCGGGCGTTCCCCGCTGCTAAGTATGCGCCGGCGTTCGCCGATTCCGTGGAACCTTGAAAAGCTTTGCGCTGCCAATTGGTGCGGGATGGCTGAATACGAACTTTTAACTGAAGCCTTGGCTACAAAAAGAAACATTCTTGTTGTGGGACCGACCACTTCGGGCAAAACCACGGTTTTGCAGGCTTTGCTGCATTCACTCGATGCAAACGAGCGCGTTTTAATTATTGAAGACACACAAGAGTTGCATTTGCCGAACCAGGCTTCGGCGTCACTGTTGACCCGTTCGCATATTAACGCGAATGTCGGTGCCATCGGACTGACGGAGCTGATTCAAAAAGCTTTGCGCCTGCGGCCCGACCGACTGGTGTTGGGCGAAGTACGCGGGCCCGAAGCCTACGCGCTGCTTTTGGCCCTTTCAACCGGTCACGAAGGAAGCTTTGGTTCGCTGCATGCGCGTAATACGCAAGAAGCTTTGCTGCGTCTTGAAATGCTGGTGCAACTAGGTGCGCCGAACTGGAGTTTGCAATCGATCCGGCGACTGATCAGCTTGTCACTGGATCTGATCATCACTGTTGAAAAAACACCGCAAGGCCGAAGGCTGAAAGAAATAGCGCGATTGCATTCGGCCGAAGAAATGGGAATTACGACTGAGAAATTATTTTATACCGGCTTTACTTAGCAAAGTTGATTTATTACTCGGTCAACATCGGCTTCAGTTCAGGATTTTTTTGAATAAGGTCTAAACATTCTTTCCATTGGCGTGACAAGTACGGAGAAACCTCGCCTAAAGCGCTTGTTTCCACAAGCAACGGAAACATCGTGGCCGAACCGCGCTGCCATTCACCGGCTTCATTTTGAATTAATGTATTTGCATGCTCGTACGAAAAACGTTCAGCTTTGAGCTGCCCATCCGGAAAGCGCGTCTGAATATTTACAACGACATCGCGGATGGCTTCAGGCGGAACTCGCCCACCGGTTTTTTCAGACCACAGTAACAACGTATGCAGTCCGCGCAAAATATCGTAGGGATAGAACCGTGGAAAACACAGTTTAAACCAATCTTCTTTTGCGCTGATACGCTCAGAAGAATTATGTTTCGTATCAGAACCTTTCGTCAATTGACGGTCGATCAAAAACTTCGCACCAAGATCTAAGAATTTTTTTTCAGCGTCATTCCAGCCGCGAGGTGTGTAAAGCAAAACCGCTTCAAAAACCGAAATAAAACCCACCATTGAACTGGGCACTTCATCCTGCACCAAGTAGGCCTCGTTATCGCAATTCAGACCGCCGTCTGCCATTTGGTACTTTAAAAACCAAGGGCGAATCCATGGCAACTCTTGATCTACATCAACACCCACTTCAGATAACACTTTGTAAACATGCCCGAGCTGACAATGGCACGGACTACCGCGGAAAGGATCGATTCCGGGCGGCATATCGGATGGTTGTATCGGAAATATTTTAAGCGGTATGCGGTTCATGGCTTCAACGTAGGCCTGTGCTATACCCATCGGAATTTGATGAGCCTCGCCCATTTCGTAAAGCAGCAACATATGCCACCAAGGTGAATTCCATTTCGGCCAATAGGCATCGGCGGCGAGGCTTTTTAAAGCTTCGTTCGATTCTAAATAATCAACTGAGTTTTCGATGGTGTTTTGCAAAGACATGACCCTTTGTAGAGTACGGCGCTTTGATTTGCAACCCCTATTGATTTACAAATATTGTTACCGTGTCAGCGGTATAATCGCGTTTTTTGCCTCAGATGTACTTAGTAAGCCCAGATGTAGGCATAGAAGTTGCTGTTACAGAGCTCTGAGGTATTTCATGAAAGCATTAAAACTTCAGTTCTTGTGCCTGTTGGCCGCAACTGCCGTCCCGCAATTTGCTGGTGCAGTTGGACCCAATTGTTCTCAGCTATTTTCACACTCAGATGCGAACCCTGCGACTACTGCGTCCAAGACTGGCCTATCTGCGATCAAGCCTGCCCTATCTGCGTTCAAGACTGGCCTATCTGCCTTGAACGAACGAATCGCTAAACTTGAAGTTAAACTGAAAAACGAGCAACTGGCGTTAATCGCGCAGAATCCAGTCAATGCTAAATTAAAATCCATTATCAGCGAAAACTCTGCAAATTACATGGACGGTTGGTTTGGAAACTATGACGGCCAAGCTCACAACGATCTCGTCGTTTCAAAAACTATTAAAGAACTTTTAGATTCAGGGCTAGTCGCGAGCGAAAAGTTAAGTCTTCGCTCGCGAGTCACAAATATGTTGTGGATGACCAAAGGTAATGTTTCTGATTTGTCGCTTGCAGTAAGATACATCGAGTTCCAAAACGAAAACAATATCTCGCGCCCTTATGATTCAACACTGGCTGTATCGTACCGTTCGACTATTGCACTCGAACCTCAATTAGAGAATTTTGAGACCTTAACTAAATTCTCTAATTGAGGTTCGAGTGCAATAGTCGAACGG
>JANPAD010000116.1:0-1621 GCA_031429735.1 Bdellovibrio sp.
ACACATCTGCCAATCAAGACCCGAACTGGTCAACCCGGATACGAACCCCTGAAGACGCTGTGCTAATTTGCTGTTGTCAGGCGCCATTGAATTGGAGTCATCGACAACTAAGATGATGTCGACTTTATTATCGGTCGGAGTGACATCTTTATCGTAAACGACCGGACGGTAATTCAAGTTCGAAGTCGATACTGTCACTTCAAGAGGTGACGGACTGACGTAAGAATTGTAGCCCGGTTTAGTGGCGATCAAGTAAATATAGTAAGTGCCTAAGCCGCCCTGAATGAACTGCCCTGTTGAAGAAGCTCCGCTCAAACCGCCAATGTTCACGGCTTGGCCCGCTTTGTAAACGCTCCATGAATAGCTGACATCTGAAGGGTTACAACCGGCCGTTACAAGTGGATTTTGTCCGCCCGTAGTGACTGTTACCGCAACCGCCGTGTTATTTAAACGAGGCGCACAGTTTAAAGTGAGGTTTGAAGATGTATCATCAACTGTAATTACCAACGGCGTCGTTGTGTTCCACGACGTGTAATTCGGCGCTGTTGCTAACAATGAAATTTGGTAAGTTCCGGTCCCTGCGGATTTGAAATCCGGATTTGAATTGGCACCCGATAGACCCGGCACATTCACATTTGAACCGTTTCTCGTGACCGTCCATACGTACTGAACATTCGAAGGCAAACAGTTCGCACTGATCAGCGGATTCGGCGAAGAACCCGTCAGCGTCAGACTGGTCTGCGTTCCGTTGATACGCGGATTACACTGAATCACACCACCGACGGGCGGCAGAGTTTGTGCCACAGTCACAACAAGCGGGTTTGTACTTTCCCAGTGAGTAGACCCGGTTGAAGTTGCATAAAGATAGAGTCGGTAAGTTCCGGCACCCAAAGATTTAAAGTCCGGGGTTGAACTCGCACCGCTGAGGCCCGAAACAACAAATGGCGAACCGTCACGCGTCGCTGTCCAAAGATAAGTGCCTGCCGCAGGTACGCAGTTCGCTGTCACATTCGGATTTGAATCGCCGGCACCGACAACAACACTGGTTGTTGTGTTATTTAATTTCGGATCACAGGTTAGACTGTTGCTGATGCCCGCTCCCGGCACCACGAACTCCAGCGGAGTTGTTGCAACGTAAGAACTAAGACCGCTTCCGGTTTTATTTGCAGTTAAGAAAGCATAGTAAGTGCCTTGTCCTAAAACTGTCATATCGACATTGTCAGGATTTGCACCGCTCAGGCCCGGAATCGTTGCGCTAATAACTGTGGAATCGGCTTTTTTGACTGTCCAAGTGTAGTCAACATCTGACGGCGCACAATTGGAATTAATAGAAGGAAAATTTGAAGTCAGAGATGAGTATGTAAACGTTGTAAGGCTGGCATTGATTTTGGGATCGCACAAAATAGCGCTTGTGCTGGTGTTACAAGTCACCCCGCTGCAATTCGCACTAACCAGTTGGCTACCGGACTTTGTAAACTTAACCGGCGCACAAGATGTAAAAAATGTGAAACCGATTCCAATAAATAAAATGAGACTGAACAACTTCATGTGAGTATCCCCTACATCCATATAAGGTATTGCTGTTTATAGAATAGATGAATTGCTTATCAACGCATAGAGG
>JANPAD010000117.1:0-3417 GCA_031429735.1 Bdellovibrio sp.
ATTCAGCCGTGTTGCATAACCAAGATGTATCAACGGAAAAAGTATTTCAGATCTGGTCGGATATTTTCACAGAAAAAATTTCGAAGTCTTAGTTGCTGCAATAGCTTAAGCCCACCATCACATTGACAGTGTCGCTGTTTAAGCTTTGTGTGCCGGATTGAACCTGCACAAGGTAAGTGCCAGCATGAGTGGCGTTAGCTTTATTGATTGTGTAAGCCGCACTTGTTGCGCCGGCAATGGCTGCGCCATCTTTGTACCACTGGTAGGTCATGGCAAGGCTTGAAGATGTGCCGACTCGTAAACTGACTTGCTCGTCTAAGACAACTTGTTTGCTTAACGGCTGAGTTGTAATAGCTAAATTACCGGTGGCTGTTCCTGGGCTAGGTGTCGGGGTGGGCGAAGGTGATGGCGACGTGCCCGGAGTCATGTAGGCAAACTGACCGACGGCGTAATTGTAAAGTGTGAGAAGATTCAGATAACTTCCGGCGACTGAAAAATTAGAAAACGATGAACTCTTCGGGCTGCCGCTACCGCGCAGCCAGGTTTTGAGTTGTGTATTGCTGACACTGTAATTATGGCTTTTAGCCATTGAAATTACCGCCGCCAACGAACCGGTCACGAGTGGGGCTGCCATCGATGTGCCGGCGACGGGCTCAGGGTCTCCGTTTGAAAGTATAACGATAGATCCTACGCCGGTGCTGCCGTTGTAACTTAAAGGAATTGTTGAGAAAATACCGTCGCGATTGTCTGTCGTTGTTGTTGTTGTGTAGATATCACCGTTACTTCCGGGTGCTAAAATATCAACGTACCGAGTTGATTTATTACTGAATTTGCTGATTGAGCGTGATTTTAAATCAAGCGAGCCCACCGTGATCAACCCATTGTTGGCGGTGGAGTACATTGCGGGGTAGCTGGATATGGCTGTGCCAAGTGCTTGTCCGACTCCGTCTGAATCGCCATTACCGGCGACGGTTACGATTGTTACTCCGGCGGCGAGTGCGTCGTTAATCGCTTGACGAAGTTCAGTGATATCGCTGGGGGTGCTAAAACTCATGTTGATGATGTCGACTTTTTCAACTTCAACCGCAATCTGAATAGCATTCACAATGGCCGCTATCGACATGGTGTCGCCGTTATTTGAAGCGCGAAACGGGTAGAGCTCAACATTGCGTCCGTAAACTCCCGCGACGCCGTAACTGTTGTTGTACTGCGCGGCTATAAGACCTGAAACGTGAGTGCCATGATAGCCCGAATCTTGCAAAAACCCAAGGCTCGGAGAAGTCGTGGTGTTGTAACCTTTGTAAGTGCCATCAGCGTTTCGTGCGATTGCCGGCGATAAGTCAGGATTTGTCGAGTCAACTCCTGTATCAATGACAGCAATTTTCACCTTTTTGCCGGCGGCGTTGGTTCCGCCGTCGACATAACTTAAAATCGTGTCAATCGTCGCGGGCAAAGCATTGATTGCGACCGCATTCACTGAGCTGGCGATAAGATGTGTTTGTCTTGAAATATAAGAATCTGCGGCGCTGACATTGATTTCGTAATTTTTATTGGCTGAAACCAAACATTCGCTGGTGAGAGCGTCGTTAATGAAACCTTGTAAATGTTGGAGGCTTTCCTTTTTGATGACGTAAACGCTTTTGGAAAGTGTTTTGTTCTGTTCTCTCAGATCGATGTAACGAAGTATGACATCGGCATCACCGTTTTTAGTCAAACATTCGTTATCAACCACCACGATCAAATCTACGTCTTGATTCCAGTCGAGTGAATTGATTTTGCTTGAAGCGGATGTCGAAGGACTCAAGGACTGATTCAGCGTCGAAGAAATTTTAACGCCATCAGAAGACGATAAGCATTGCAGCACATAAGAATTGCCCAGATCAGTCGAGCTGCCGCTTATTGAAGGCAATTCGCCCATTTGTGAACGGATAGGGCTGCAGTTATTGAACTGAAAAAGCAGAAAAACCACAAAAATGAAATATGCTAAAATGCGCTTGTTAAACGATGTGGTTTGCAAGAAATCCCCTTGTGTTAACCTATCGTCATGTTGCACTGACGGCTGAAGAGTAAATCCCGTATTGAGACATTGCCTCGTTTAAAAAACTGTTGTATTTTGATGTTAAAAATATAGACAGTATGAAATTATTGAATTTTTTAGATTATTCTTCAGCCGCAGCGTCACTTAATACATCGAATAAATTTTCGAGAAGGCAATTCTATACAGTCTTAGCCATCACGACATTCTTTCTTCTTATCACCGCACAGTTTTTTTGGGCGACGATCCACGGTGACGGTGCCGTTTATGCTTGGGTCACCCGCAAGATCAGTGAAAATGGTATTTTGTCTGCAAGGCTGCCGAGCTGGACGCAGACTGAAGTTTTCGCCGAGCATCCGTATCTTTTTTTCTATTTCACCGGTTTGTTCACTTACTTTTTCGGTTTTTCTGATCTGGTCATGAAACTGCCGAATTTTTTGATAGCCGGAATTTCAATTTGGACTGTTTACCGGGTTTGCTATCTCCGTGATGGCGCGAAAGAGCGGTCTTATCAAATCGGCTTAACGGCTGGTTACGCTTTGATTTTGAATGCTGCTTACGCCTTACAGATTTCGCAACCGACGCTTGACCCTTTGGCGCAGCTGTTGGCATTTTTTGCTCCATTGATTTTAATCTATTATCGAAATGCGTTCTTAGCCGGTTTGATTTTAGGGTTGGCTTTTCTGACGAAGGGCCTTGAAATGTTACCGAACTTAGCCGCGCTATTTTTTCTAACCTGCTACCTTGATTATCGAAACTTGAAATCACTCGGTCAAAATTTGGCTCTGGGTTTAGTAGGGCTGGCTCTTCCGGTGGGGTTTTGGCTTGGGTACGATTTCTATGTTTGGAAAAGCCAGTGGCTTAATACCTATATTGAACGGCAGTTTCAAAACCGATTGCTAACACCTGAAAATATGAAAAATATTTTTGGTTTCGATTACGTTTGGACCTTTGCCCGTGTTTATTGTGTTGAAATTTTGATTATCACGGTGGGATTTTTTAAATCCGTCCGAAGCCGTCGTCAAGATCCGCTATTTTTCTATTTTATTTTCTATCTGTTTTTTCAAATTTTAGCTTTTTTGATTATAAAAAAAGATAGCTCTCAGCATTTGACCGGAGTTTTACTTGTAGGTTCAGTTTTTGTCGGCGAATACATTTGGGAGGGCTTACAGAAAGTAAACCGGTCTTTTTTAAGAGCGCTGCCGGTTTTTTTGTGTTTAGCGGCTTCTATTTATTGGGGCCTCTATATATTTCGTCAAAATGATAAGCCGGATTTGTGGACCTCAATTCGAAATGAATCGGCCTCTATGACTATTGGTGAAAATAATTTGCCGTTTGTTATCAAGAATTCAACTCAGGATATTTACGGGATGTTTAACACC
>JANPAD010000118.1:0-2009 GCA_031429735.1 Bdellovibrio sp.
GTTTCAAGGAAGAGTTTTCTGCCACTTGCTCTACAAGATATGACATAAAGTATTCAACCGGCAATTTAAAAACGGCCTTATCAGTAACTAGATCTTTATAGGTCAGTACGCCGCTAATATCGCCTTCTGAATTCAACACCGGCAAATGTCGGATGCGGAATTCTTGCATGAGATCATAGGCTTCTTGCAGCATAGCACCGGCTTTGATGGACTTAAGATTTTTACTCATTATCGATTTTACCGACGTCATAAAACACCTTTCGCCGCCTTTGCAGGCTTTTGCACGGCTGGCTTCGTAAAACAGGCTAAGTCAAAAAATTTCCAAATAGTATGATTTTTATCATAATATTTTTTTAACCTGACGCTATTGTACAACGGAGGGCAGCACGACTCAGTCTTGCACGCAGTAATAACTGAATTCGCTGGCGTTAACTTCCCATACTTCGCGCACGGGGCTTGGATTTCTGAGCATCGGTGCAAAAACTTTGCCCGAGGGTAAGACCCAATAATTTTGATTCAGACTGACGCCGCCTGACCAGTCGCCGTAAGCATTTAGGGTTTCGAGTTCGAATTCAACCGGAAGCCTTGCATTAAGGGTTTCACAAGCCTGATTTGCAATAAGCGGCGAAGCGGCAACATCAACCGATGAATTCATGCCGCCGACTAAAGTCAGTATTTTCGCGCCAACTTTTACTTGTGATGGAAATTGAGTGCGTTGAAAGTCTTCGAAAAGACGGGCAGCGATTTGACTCATGACCACTCCTGGCGGGCCATGGCCAATATAGGATTTCACATCTCCTTTGCGACCCGTAAGATGCAAGGTTACCTGAATGTCGCCGTTGCAATTTGGGGCCAGTGCATAGGTGCCATAGGCAATGAAGCTTAAATTACTTAATTGCGGGAGGTCGAGTGTTCCACTTGAATCTGGCAATATGCGAATCGCGCTGTAGAGGTCGTGCATTTGCGTAAAACTGATTTTCTGCTCCCGGGGGCGAAGATCGCGGTAATAACCACTAATGTAGGCCTTTAGCGTGGCTTCCAAAGTAATATCAAGGTAGCCGTTTCGAGTTGCAAGTGCCAGATTTTGTTCATAAAGCTGATTAAAATCATAGAGCAAGGTAAACGACTGTCGCGCGGTAGCGCCACTCCACATCAGTTGCGAAGCCAGCCCGGCCATTTTTGAAATATATTCCGAACGTGTCTGCGAATAAGCATCTTTGTAGCGGCAAAGGTCGGCACCGCGCGTGAACGGAATTGTCGGCCAGATATTGACCGTACCGGCCGCTGCATTAAACCCAAAGCCAATTATCAACAAAAACAAAACTTGAAGAAACATACGGGCTCCCAGAAAATTTTTTAGGATTCCTGTATAGCATATTAAAAAAATTTAATATTTTTAAAAAAGGTAATAATTGGTTAGATTGTAAAATTTACGACGCTAATTTTAAATTTTTTATACAGAATTACCCCAGAAGTACTTTGAACCAGCATTCAATTCCTGTTGTTTATTGGTCTACGCTTTGCTTTCACAAAAATAGAGGTCCCATAACCTATGAAAGAGGAGCACCAAATGAAAAAAAGCAATTCAAAAAAATCGAGAAACGGTTCGTCTTCCGGACGAAGCACAGCCCAAGGCTCATCGCCATCGCGTCGTGGCGGCAGTCAAACTTCGACGTCGCGACGGGATGCAGACGACGCTAGTACTTCTTCTCGCCAATCCAATGGGGGACGCGGAAACGGTTCGAGCTCTAATCTGGCTATGAGCTATTCTGAGAATGAGTAGATCGTGTTAAAAAAATAAATTACTTGAGCCTGGCTTTCTTTTAATGCGTCGGGAGGGCTGGGCTCTCACCTTTTTCCAGTCCCAAATTTTCCCGGATTTTTTATTTTTTGAAGATAAAGTTGACCTTCTTTTTTCAGTATTGATAAACAAAGCCACTATTTAGCTCAAAATTTTACTTTAAAAGATGAAAGTGGAAATGATTATTTATGCTTGCGGGAAGCGACGA